>JALYXS010000472.1 GCA_030946965.1 Acidobacteriota bacterium | reverse complement strand
GGCGGAAACCGTCGATTTCGTCGCCACGATCCACCCCATCCTGGCTCAGCGGTGCGTAGGTTGTCATGGCGGCGCAAATCCTCAGGCGGGTCTTTCATTAACTACCCGGAACGCCACGCTGAAGGGGGGAATCACCGGGCCCGCAATCGTGTCCGGCAACAGTTCCGAAAGCCTGCTGATCAAACGTGTGAGCGGAAGGGCTGGACAGCTTATGCCGCTCTCCGGTCCGAAGTTGACGGCAGCCGAAATCAAGTCGCTCTCCGATTGGATCGACCAAAATGCGCCCTGGACCGATGTAGCGGCCAAAGCGCCCGAGACGTGGAACCCTCCGCTCGCGCCGCGCCGGCCCGCCGTGCCGGAATCGAAATACCCGAATCCCGTGGATCGCTTTCTCGATGTCTATTTTCAGAACAAGAATGTGCCGTTCGCCAAACCGGTTTCGGACAACTTATTCGCCCGTCGCGCCTATCTGGACTTATGGGGAGTCGTGCCGTTGGCTGCCGAAGTAACCGCGTTCCTAAACGATTCGAATCCGGATAAACGCGACCGATTAGTCGATCGGCTACTGGCGGACTCGGCGATGTACACCGGGAACTGGATCAGCTTCTGGAACGATCTGCTGCGCAACGATCAGGGCGTCAATTACGCCGGCACGCGCAAGAGTATTACGCCTTGGCTTGAGTCCGCGCTTCAAGGCAACATGCCGTACGACAAAATGGTCGCGGCGCTCCTGAATCCGGAAAAAGACAAGGGTCCCGAGGGCTTTCTGATCGGCGTAAACTGGCGTGGCGCGGTCAATGCAAGCCAGACGCCTTTCATGCAGGCGTCCCAAAACACCGCGCAGGTTTTCCTGGGGGTGAACCTCAAATGCGCTTCTTGCCACGATAGCTTCATCAACCGGTACAAGCTGAAACAGTCATACGGCATGGCCGCGCTTTTTTCCGACGAGAGCCAGCTCGAGCTGGTCCGGTGCGATGTGAAGACTGGTAAGTTTACCGGTCCCGAATTTTTGTTTCCGCAAATCGGCACGGTGCCGGAGAATGCCACACCAGCCGGGCGCCGCGCGTCCGCCGCCAAGCTTTTCACCGCTGCCGGGAATGGCCGGCTCTCCCGGACCATTGCGAATCGCGTCTGGGAACGGTTCTTCGGCTACGGCCTGATCGATCCCGTGGATGAGATGGATAACAAGCCATGGAATGCCGATCTGCTCGATTGGCTGGCGGTGGATTTATCCGATCACAATTACGATCTGAAACATTTAATGCGGCAGATCATGACTTCGCGGGCCTATCAAATGCCATCGATACCGGGCCAGGACGAGAAGGGCAAAGAGTACACCTTCCGCGGCCCGCGTCCTCGCCGTCTCAGCGCCGAACAATTCGTCGATACGGTTTCCGCGCTGACCGGTGAATGGCGCGTTCTACAAGACGATCGCGGCGCGACATTCGTACGGGAATGGGAAGTGAAATCGACCCCGCTGTCTCGCGCGCTTGGGCGGCCCATCCGGGACCAGGTCTTCACCACGCGCAATCCCGAAGCGACTACTCTTCAAGGTCTCGAGTTAGTAAATGGTGATACGCTGGGCGAGATGTTGCGGCGAGGATCGCGGCGTCTTCTGGGACAGCTTCCGCCCGCGCCCGCGCCGCTTTATGACAGCAAGACTCTGCGCAAGGGCAGCAGAGATTTAGATATCGATCTGACTGGCGTGAAGAAGCTTTGGCTTCTGTTGACCGATGTCGATAGTTACGATCCCTCCCGCACGGTGGCGGGCTGGGCGGATGTCGAACTTACGGGATCGAAGGGGACCAAGAAGCTGGGCGAACTGACCACTCTATCCAAGGCTCAAGCGAAGCCTCTTACCTCATTGGAAGCGCATTTCGATCAATCGATCACGCCCGCCGTGCCCTCCACGTTGATCTACGATATCGACGGGCTCGGTTTTACGCGCATGCGTGGACACGTCGCGGTGGACGATGTTTCCGTGCGAAGCGACATCAGCCCCGCCGTGCGCTTTTTCGTGTTTTCGGCTGAGCCGGATCGCCATCAACTGGTTGCCGTAACCGGCGATCCGCCGCTCCGCGCTTTGCCAACCACTACCGGCCCGGACACGTTAATCGACGAACTATTTATGCGTGCTCTCTGCCGCAAGCCCCGCGCGGACGAAGCGCAAATCGCGCATCGTGTGCTGGCGGGAAATAGCAGGCGATCGGTGAGCGGGCTAGAAGATTTGCTTTGGAGCTTGCTGATGCATCCCGAGCTGCAGTACATATATTGAGGTCCTAAATGAGTAACGATGTATTCCGGGGATTGTCGAGACGGCATTTTCTCCGCGCTTCCACTTCCGCGACGCTGGCCGCAATGGCCTCGGGAGAATCCCGGCTGCTCGCGGATGAAAATGCCAAACCTAAGCTCACGCCGAAAGCCGATAGCATGATTCTGCTGTGGATGGCGGGCGGCATGGCGCAAACCGAAACCTTCGATCCGAAGCGCTACACGCCGTATCAGACGGGACTGGCCTCGAACGAAGTCTTGAGCACGTTTCCTAGCATTCCGACGGTGCTCGATGGCGTGCAGCTTTCACAAGGGCTCGAAAACATCGGCAAGATATTAGATCGTGGAACGCTGATCCGTTCGCACCGTGTTGGCGACCTCGGATTCATTCTGCATTCGCGCCATC
>JALYXS010000447.1 GCA_030946965.1 Acidobacteriota bacterium | reverse complement strand
CGCCGGAACAGGTCGATGGTAGCGTTCTCCAGACTGCCCTTCGGGATTCCCAATTTCAGTTTCACGGTTTGCCTTTGTAGACCGTATCCGGGTCGTAAGTCCGGCTTTCCGTTTCGACCCACTCGCCGTCGGCCAAATGCCGGTAGAAACAGCTTTCGTAACCGTTATGGCAAACGCCCGGACCTTGCGCCTCGACTCGAATCAAGAGCGCGTCGGTATCGCAATCGGTCGCGATATCTTTCACCACGAGCCGGTGCCCGGAACTCTCGCCCTTGAGCCAAAGCTTCTGGCGGGAGCGGCTGTAAAATGTTGCGAAGCCTGTCTCCACGGTCTTTCGGAACGCTTCACCGTTCATGAAGCCGACCATTAGAACGCGGCCGGATGCATGGTCTTGAATCACAGCGGTGACTAGTCCGTCTTGTTTGCCGAAATTGAGATTCATGCGTTTAGACAATAAAAAACCCGCCGGATTAAGGGCGGGCGGCTTTCCGATTTGCTCGAAGTTTGAAGATCAGCGAAGCGCCCGTTAAATAAAGATGGCCCGGTGATGACGATGCCGGACGATGCAGGCCGCTTGCATAAAATTCAATATAACAGAAGTGCGGATAGATGGCATTGGCGCTCGTTTCGTTGTGGCTGTGGCACGCAAGGGTGCGAGCGCCACATTGTTCCACGAATATACTAGGAAAACTAAACTGTTATGAAACGCCTCGTCTCTTTCGCTCTCCTCGCGGCGCTTGCCTGTCTCGCCCAAACACCGGCCGAAAAGGCGCGCAAGCAACTGGAGTACACGCGCGCGCACTACACCAAATACGATTACCGCATTCCCATGCGCGACGGGGTCAAGTTATTCACCAGCGTCTACATCCCCAAGGATCGTTCTCAAACTTACCCGATTCTGATTCAGCGAACGCCCTACACCGTCGGCCCTTACGGCGTCGATAACTACCGCGCCGTGCTCGGTCCGTCGGAAGTTTTTACGAAGGAGACATTTATCTTCGCGTATCAGGACGTGCGCGGACGTTATCTTTCGGAGGGTGCGTTCATCGACGTTCCGCCTCACAAAGAATCGGGAGTCGACGAGAGCACCGACACTTACGACACCATCGACTGGCTGGTGAAAAACGTCCCCGCCAACAACGGGCGCGCCGGGATCTGGGGAATTTCCTACCCCGGCTTTTTCGCCGCTTACTCGCTGATAAATTCTCATCCGGCGCTCAAGGCCGTTTCGCCGCAAGCGCCCATGGGCGATGGGGAAACGGCGACGACGCTTATCACAACGGCGCGTTTCATTTGGCCGCGAACTTCGGTTTCTACTCCCGCTTCAAGCCTCGCGCGGGCGATCCGGCGCGGCCGCCTGCCGCCGCTCCGTTCGATTTTGGAACGGCGGACGCCTACGATTTCTATTTGCAAATGGGACCGCTTGCGAACGCAAACGAGAAGTATCTTAAGAACGAAAATCCGTATTTCACGGATCTGCTAAAGCATCCCAATTACGACGAGTTTTGGCGCTCGCGCGCGCTCGCGCCTTACATGACTCATGTCACTCCGGCGGTTATGTTCGTGGGCGGGTGGTTCGACGCGGAGGATCTCGCCGGCCCGCTCAAGCTATTCCGCGCTGTCGAGAAGAGTGGAACATCGTCTCCCAACACGCTGGTGATGGGGCCGTGGCTGCACGGCGGCTGGTCGCGAATGGATGGCGACAAGCTGGGCAATCTCAACTTCGGATCGAAGACGGGGGAGTTCTTCCGCGAGCACATCGAGCTGCCGTTTTTTGTTGCCAACCTTAAACAGAAAGGCGATGGGCTGAAAACGGCTCCTGCCGCGGCGACCCCGAAGGCGTGGTTATTTGAAACGGGCACCAATCAGTGGCTCCGCTTCGATTCGTGGCCGCCAAAGGCCGCCAAATCGCGGTCGTTGTATTTGAATCCCGGCGGCAAGTTATCGTTCGATCGCGCCGCCGCCGATGGTTTCGAGGAGTATGTGAGCGACCCGAACCGCCCGGTTCCCTCCATCGGATTTATCGGCGCCGGAATGCCGGGCGATTACATGACCGAGGATCAGCGGTACGCTTCGACGCGCCCCGACGTTCTGACATACCGCACGGAGCCGCTCGACCGCGACGTGACCGCCGCCGGCCCGATCACGCCGGTATTGCGCATTTCGACAACGGGAACCGATTCGGATTTCATCGTCAAATTGATCGACGTCTATCCAAACGATTATCCGGACCCCGAGCCGAATCCCGCCAAAGTTCACATGGGCGGCTACCAGCAATTGGTGCGCGGAGAGCCCATTCGCGGCAAGTTCCGAAAGAGCTTTTCGAACCCGGAGCCATTCACGCCGGGCAAGCCCGAGACTCTACAGTTCACGATGCCCGACGTCTGCCATACTTTTCGAACGGGTCATCGAATCATGGTGCAGGTGCAGAGCTCGTGGTTTCCGCTGATCGATCGCAACCCGCAAGTCTTCCACGATATTCCCACGGCGAAAGCTTCGGATTTCCGCAAAGCGGCGGAGCGGGTGTACGCCGGCTCTTCATTGCAGATCATGGTTCTCGATTCGAATTGAGCGAGAATATAGTTAATGTTTAGCTGGTGGTCGAAGCGCAATTCCGAGCGGAAAAAGGAGATGCTCGAAGTGGGCACGCCGCAAAATCTGGATATTCTGCTGGGGCAAGATCTCCTGATTCTGTTCAAGCACAGCAACGCGTGCCCGGTAAGCTGGGCCGCCTATTCGGAGGTAAGGCGGTTCCAACGGGCGCGTCCGGAAATGCCGGTTCACCTGGTCTCGGTGCGGCAGGAACGCGAGCTAGCGCGTTATATTGTGGAACGCACCGGCATCCGGCACGAGTCGCCACAAATTATTGTGGTCCGGCGCGGGGCAGTCGTGGGAACGGGATCGCACGGCGAAATCACCTCCGATTTTCTTACTTCGCTTCTGACTGAACAGTAGTGGACGGGTAATCTTTGGCAAACCAGTCCTCGTGCATATTGGTTGCAATATTCAGCACGCGAACGTTGGTGAAGCCCATGTCTTTCAGCGTGCGATAGGCCGGGCGAACGTTTGGACATTTCGTCATGGGGCAGCAGCCGCAGTAAATTACGATATCGGCATTCTTGGGATACGCGGCTGCCGCCTTCTTGAGCGTTTCGAGACCTTCGGATTTCGACCCCGGCCCTGCCTCGATGGCATGCAGAACGTGCCTGCTTCGATATAACACGGGAAACGCGACCGAGAATACGACGGGCGGGTGGGCGGATTGAAGCGCGCCCGCGAGCGCGGCCGGTTCAATCACTTCGGATTTTTTCCACGGGCCGACGGTTTTCTTGCCCACTGCAAAGGGCGGCCAGGAGCGTGATTGCAATGAGTCGCACAGGTTCAGGATAGCTCGAACCTGCGTGCCCATGAGTGGGGACGCGGCACGCAGGAGTGCGTGCGCCACATGGTTAGACCGCGATGAGCGCGTTCCGCAGTGCCGGTATCGTCGCCCGGTGATCCCCTCGGAAATAGAAGCTCTCGCCCCCATCCGCGACCGTCCGCATCAGGATCGTCTTCCGCGGCCGGAAATAGTATCCAGGGTCCGTCTTGGGCAACTCGTGGTGAATATCGCCCTCGATTGGAACCAAATCGAACACCGCCGTGGAGAAGCGCCGGATCTCGCGGCCCTCTTGGTGCGCCACATTGCGCGCCATCGCGAGCGCCTTCAAATAGACTTCCGGCGCCATGACTGCAGAGCCGAAACTAAGCAGCACGCCGCCTTCCAGGCGTTCGACCGCGCTGGCGAAGATCAGAAAATCGGTATAGCTCGCCGCGCCCACGGCCGAGCCGTCGCAGTTTGGATGCTCGTGCAGAATGTCATAACCGATGCCCACGTGAACCGTGGCGGGAACGGAGCGCCGCCAAGCGGCCGCGAGAATACTTAATGAGCGGTAGGCGAAATCGCTTTGCTCGATGCGCCGGCCAACATGTTCCCCCAATCCACATCGGGCCGCGGCCGCTTCGGAGATCCAGTCGTTCATGCCGCCCGTTTCGCGCCAAAGCCCAAATTCGCCGGAGCGAATATAGCGGGCCACGCTTTCGGTGGTCGCGCCGATACGCGCCAGTTCATAATCGTGAATCGCGCCCGCGCCATTGAACGCCACTTGATCGACGAATCCGCGTTCGATGAGGTCTATGATGTGACGCGCAACTCCCGCGCGAACGACATGTCCACCCATCATCATGATGCGGGCCGCGCCTTTCTCGCGAGCCGCAATTATGCGCCTGGCAAGCTCGCCTAAAACCGGATCGTCGAACGACGGCGCCGGGTCGTCGAGGGTGAGCCAGCGCGACACCTGCAAATCATGCACGCGATCGCCCAGCGGTTTCACGATCAACCGCGACCGGTCGAACAGCTTGTATTTTGATTCCGTCATCCCGGCATCCTGTTACTATCTACCAATGTATTTTCCCTCTCGGCGGCAACTTCTCCGTTCCGGCCTCGCGATTACACTCACTCAGGCGAAAGGCAAGCCGCGGAATGCCCGGCTCCGAATCGTTGTTACTGGCGGCCATCCGGGCGACCCCGAGTACGGATGCGGCGGCACGGTCGCGCGCTACACCGATCTGGGGCACGAAGTTACGCTCTTGTACTTGAACCGGGGGGAAAAAACTTGTCCCGAATCGCAGCCCAACCGGGGCAGCGCCGTGCGCGTGCCGGAAGCGCAAAGAGCCGCCGAAATTCTGAAAGCGCGCGCCGTTTTCGCCGGCCAGTGCGATGGGCACGCAATCGTCGACCCGGCGCACTATGACGAGTTTCGCGCCCTGGTGGCATCCCAGAAACCCGACGTGCTTTTTACTCACTGGCCGGTCGACAACCATGCGGATCACCGCGCGATTTCGGCGCTTGCCTATGACGCATGGCTGAAATCGGGCAAGACATTCGCCTTCTACTTTTACGAAGTCTCGGATGGCGAGGATACCCAGCTGTTTTCGCCGACAGATTACGTCGATATCTCGGGAACCGAGACTCGCAAGAGAGCGGCTTGTTATGCGCACGCCTCGCAAAACCCGGACAGATATTATGCCCTGCAGTCGGATGTGGCGCGGTTCCGGGGGATCGAAAGCGGGTACCGGCAGGCGGAAGCTTTCGTGAGACACGCGCGGAGTGTAAGAGTCATGCTGCCATAGCGTGTATTCTATCTAGGAGGTTCATTCAAATATGGTCCGGCGCATCCTATTTTCACTCTTCACTTTCATGGCGGCTCTATTGGCCCAAGGCAATCCCGACTGGCACCGCGAGTTTCCCGCGTTCAAGATCGCGGGCAACCTGTACTATACCGGTACGGGCGATCTCGCAGTCTACCTTCTCCATACGCCGCAGGGAAATATCCTGATCAATTCGAATTTCGTGCAGGATTTGCCGCTGCTTCGCAAGAGCGTCGAGCAGCTTGGCTTCAAGTACAACGACACCAAAATTCTTCTCATCAGCCACGCTCACGGCGATCATGACGAGGCCGTTGGTTTGATCCAGAAAGAAACCGGCGCGAAATTAATGGTGATGGAACCCGACGCCGCCGATGTGGAAAGCAAGGCCGCGGGACGGCCCGGCGCGCATGTCGATCGCACGCTGCGCGACGGCGATACAGTTAAGCTCGGGAACACGCAACTGACGGCGCGACTCACGCCCGGCCACACCATTGGATGCACTACCTGGACGACGCAGGTTCGCGAGGGCGAGCGGACTCTGAATGTGGTAATCGTGGGCAGCCCGAATGTGAATCCCGGCTATGTCTTAGTGGGCAACAGCAAGTATCCGGGCATTGCGGAAGACTATGCGAAGACCTTTACGGTCCTGAAGAGTTTACCTTGCGATATCTTCCTTGGCGCGCATGGCGGCTACTTCGGCTTGAAGGCCAAGTACGAAAAGATGAAAGAAGGCGGAGCGAATCCTTTCATCGACCCGGCGGGCTATCAGGCTTACGTTGCCGAACGGGAAGCCACATTCCGCAAAGAGTGGGAGCGTCAGAAAGAGCATCCAGGTTCTCCAGCCGGGAAGAGTTAGTCCGCCTCCGTGCCCCTTGCTGACGCGCGGGGTTCAGAAGGTGTTAAGTCAGTTCGCGGTCCGCGGCGCTGTTAGTAGGAACGCGCCACCACTCAGCTTCAACAACTTGCAGAGCGTGATGGGGCAGGCATTCAGCTTGCCTTCTCCATTTGTGGGACGCCGGGGCCACCCGCGCGTTTACCTTTCTTGAAACGTTTCCGGCGCCGCCGGCACAACTAAGCAATTCGTTCGGTGAAGCTTCCGAACGTTACTTAGGAGCAACAGTGCAATCGCTTATACTACCGAATCTCGTTCTTCTGCTGTGTGCCGTCGCCTTGCTTGCCGAGCCGCCGAACGCGCAGCTTCGCCCATTTGCCCCCGGTGGCATTGCCATCGATTGGGACCACGCGAACGACGACGCATCCGGGAGCACGCTGGAGCGGGAGAACCCTCCCTTTACGTGGGTCTTTTCCGTACTTTCCAACAGCATCAACGATCTGGGGCTTCAGCCGAGCCATACCTATCGCTACCGCGTATGCGCGATCTACGGGCAGACGCCGGATTGCACGCCCTGGTTGGCCGCGCAAACGTTCGCGACACCGCCGCCGCCCACGGGTTCGGGGGTCCCTACGTTCACCGGTTCGTCGGCGTCGTCGAACAGCATCACCGTAAATTGGACGTCCCCCGGCGGCTACAGCTTTTTCAATGTCAGGTGGGCGGAGGATGGTCATCCAGACGGTCAGAACGAAGTTCGTGGCGGTTCTTTTACGGCCGGCGGCCTTCGTCCCGGCGCCTACCACTTCATTATTCAGGGCTGCAATACGACGCTTCTCGGATCTAGCTGTGGCCACTACTCGGCCCCTTTCGGCGTCTCAACGCGTGTTCCGCCGCCGCCTCCACCGGTTGTGCCGCAGATGTCGAAAGGCGTGATTTACGGCGTTACTCTCAATGACGATTTGTTGTGGTACCGCCATGACGGCCGCACGGACGGGACTTTTCGCTGGGCTTTTCCCGAAGGCAGGAAGATTGGGGTTGGGTGGAATGTCAGAAAAATATTCGGCAGCGCCGGAGTGGTGTATACGGTCGCCGACAATGGCGATTTAAATTGGTACCGCCACTTAGGCCGTGAGGACGGCAGCTTTCGGTGGGAAGGGCCGAAGACAGTCGGCAAAGGCTGGGGTGAAATGCGGGAGGTTTTCTCCGGCGGCGACGGCATTATCTACGCGATTAGCCCAGTTGTGCCAGCCAGCCTGGCGACCGGAATTGGGCCGGGGATGGGCCGCCGCCCGGCATCGGGCGGTGATTTGATGTGGTATCGCCATGTTGGGCAACAGGACGGAAGTTTCCGTTGGGAAGGGCCGAAGAAGGTGGGCACGGGGTGGTCTGGGCTGACTAAGGTCTTCTCTGGCGGCGACGGAATCGTTTACGGCATTCTGGAAAACGGCGACCTGATGTGGTACCGCCACTTGGGCCGCGGGGACGGCACGTTCCGCTGGGAAGGACCGAAGAAAGTCGGCGCCGGGTGGGGCTCGGTTGTGAAAGTATTTTCCGGAGAGGACGGCGTAATTTACGCCGCCCAGGACAACGGCGACCTGATGTGGTATCGCCACGACGGACGAAATGACGGAAGCTTCCGATGGGCGTCCAACGCGGGCAAGAAGGTGGGTTCGGGGTGGTACAAGTTTACGCTCAAACAAGTATTCACGGATTGATCTTGAAGGCGGAGTTTATTGGATAGTCAGGCTTTCTCTACTTCGCGAAGCCACTCCGGCCGCTTCAGGACTTCTCTCGGCTTGCTTCCGTCCGGCGGGCCGATGATGCCGTCGCGGTGCATCATGTCCAGGATGCGCGCCGCGCGGCCATAGCCTAAACGCAACCGGCGCTGCAGTGTAGAAGTGGAAGCCTTGCCCATTTCGAGCACCACGCGCAGAGCCTCTTCGTACATCGGATCCTGATCGCCGGGCGCCTCTTCCGAATCGGTCTCGCCTTCATCGGACGGAGGCGCAATCAGGAAGCTCTGATCGTATTCCGGCCGCGCTTGCGCCTTCCAGAAATCGACCACGCCATTGATTTCCGATTCCGTCACAAACGCTCCATGCACGCGCGTAAGCCGCGAAGATCCGGGCGGCAGAAAAAGCATGTCGCCCTTGCCGAGGAGATGCTCGGACCCCATCACGTCGAGAATAGTCCGCGAATCGACGCGCGTGGCAACCCGGAAACTGATGCGCGCCGGGAAGTTCGCTTTGATAATTCCGGTGATCACGTCCACGCTGGGGCGCTGCGTTGCCA
>JALYXS010000438.1 GCA_030946965.1 Acidobacteriota bacterium | reverse complement strand
GTGGAAGGTTTCCTGGACGGCCGCTACTGAGTGCGGCTTTTGCTCGATACGGTTGCTTTCATTTGGGCGATCGAGGCGCCTGAGCGCATTTCAAGGAAGGCCATGATGGCCTTGCAACGCGATCGGGTAATTCGGGAAATGAGCTCGGTTTCTATTTCGGAAATCGCTCTCAAGCAACGCAAGGGCAAACTTTCTTCGCGAAGAGGATGTCCGTGCCGGAATCGCGGATCTTAGGATACGCGTCCTTCCTTATACCGCCAGCCACGCTTATTGCCTCTTCGACCTGCCGCTTCACCATACCAATCCCTTTGATCGTCAAATCATTGCGCAAGCGATGGCGGAAGGTATTCCGATCGTCACCCCCGACGAAAAGTTCACCTTGTACCGGGGAATTGAGGTTATTTGGTGAGGACGCCGTCAGCTATCGCGGCGTGAAATTCTCGCGCCTAACGCGCCGCCGGCCATGCACGCGCCGGCGAACACGCAAAACATAAACAGCAGCGAGATCAGCACGAACATCGCGAGCGTGTAGGGGCTTTCGAGTAGATGCGCGGCGGCTTGATCCTGCGCCGCCATTTTGCCGAGCTGCTCGCGATAGATATTCCCCAGAGCCGGGCCGCTCGCAACAAAAGTCACCGTGATCAACACGGTCACAATGACGAATGTGAGCACGCCGGTGATCCAGCCCATTTTCGCCCCGCCCTTCACCGAGAGTATTTGCCCCGTGCGGTGCCGGTACAGAACGACGGACAAGAACCCCGCCGCGATGGACCATACGACAAACAACAGATCGAGAAACGGGATTGCATCCAGCATTGCCGCGAAACTTGCGACCATCAGTGAAATGCGAACCGCGAGTGGATTTCGGAAATTTACCGCGAGCGGTTGGGCGGATTGCCGCGCGTCCGGCGGACGCGAGACGACGGGCTCGGGTTCTACCGGAACCACGTCCACGGCCTCCGGCCGCTGTGATTTCCCGCAGCGGTGGCAAAACCGGGCGTCTTCAGGTAATTGGGCACCGCAACTGCAGAACACTGTCTCTAGTTTAGCGCCTTGGGTTATGGCGATAGCTTATAGCGATTTCAAATCCATGTTGCCCCCCGAAATAATAACTCCCACGGATCGAATTTCCTTCGGCAATTTTTGAAACAACGCGACAGCGGGCGCAACCGCTCCACTTGGCTCGGCTAGTATTTTCATCCGGGAGAGCAGAAACCGAACGCTCTCGCGAATCTCTTTTTCCGATACCAGAATTACGCTTTCAACGAACTTCTGAATCACTGGGAAGGTTAAGTGGCCAGGCGCTGGAGACCGCAACCCATCGGCAACCGTATCGGGTGGCGGGATCTCGACGCGTTCGCCGGCCTTAACCGAAAGCCACGTGTCATTGGCGCGCTCGGGCTCGGCCGCGAATATCCGAATGTTTGGATTTATGGCTTTGGCGATAGTGGCGCAGCCCGCCATCAGCCCACCCCCGCCGACACAGACGACCAGCGCATCAAGGGGCGGGCAGTCTTCCATCAATTCAAGCGCCGCGGTACCTTGACCCGCCATGATCAGGAGATGATCATACGGCGGAACTAACGTCGCGCCGCTATCTTTCAAGATTGCAGCGGCGATCTCTTCGCGATCTTCCTTGAACCGGTCGTAAGTAACGATCTTTGCGCCAAGAGCGCGCGTCGGTTCCATTTTCGATAAGGGGGCGTCGAGAGGCATGACAATGGTCGCGGGCACGCCAGCGTGGCGAGCCGCGATGGCAGTCGCTTGCGCATGATTTCCAGACGAAAACGCGACGACGCCTCTTGAAAGGTCTCGCGGCGGAATCGAGAAGATCAGGTTTGAAGCGCCGCGAATTTTGAACGCCCCGCCGCGCTGCAAATTCTCGCACTTAAAGTAAATTTTCGCTCCGGCGCGCTCGTCGACGCTACGGGACGTCATCACCGGCGTGCGGTGCGCCAGCGGACGGATGCGGCGGGCGGCCTCGCGAACTAGATCCGCGGTTAATTCCATGCCACTCGAATCCTAGCAGCCCGTGGCAAAAATCCGGCAGGCTGAATGCCCGCCCCACCACGCTCTGCAAGTTGTTGAAGCTGAGTGGTGGCGCAGGCGGTTTCGCCTGCGTGTCCGGAATTCGTAGACTTCTGCCACGGCTGCTAGTGCGCAGTTTTCAGTTGCAGCTTGCGCTGCCTCATCCATCGCATGCGGCCCTGGTATTCCTGATAGAGCGTCCCGAAGCCGGCCCAGTAATAACCGCCCACAAACAGAGACAAAAACGGTATCGAGAGGAAATTGCCAGTCTGAATCGCAAACACCGCCATGAAGAGGAAGTACGAGCCGCATAGGATTTCGAGGTACGGCAGCCAACCGCTACGCCCCCGGTATTTCTTCTGTTCCGCTTTGGGCGCACCTTGTCCATCGATTGCAAATTTTGGCGTGCGTACGAAACCAGTCTGCACGCCAAGCAGCGCTTCGAGCACGGCGCGCGTGTTGATGAGCGTCAGCCCAACTCCCACCGCCATCAACATCGGCAGAATCAGCAATGAGCGCTTCCAACTCTTGGGATACAACTCCCGCTGCGCGATCACATAGAATGCCGAGATCGACCAGAACGACGCCACGATCAGCGGAAAATCGATCAACACCATCTGGAAAGGGCCCATGTAAAACCGCACAATCATCACTGGAAGCATCAGCGCGGAAACGACAATCATCAGCGGATAGGAAATATTCGGAGTAAGGTGAAGAAACGCTTCGAGCTTCACGCGAAACGGAATCTTCGCGCGAAAAATCGACGGCAGAAGCTTTTTGGCGCATTGCGTCAAGCCCTTCGCCCAACGCGACTGCTGTACTTGAAAACCGTGAATATCGACCGGCAATTCCGAGGGGCAATCGAGGCCCGGCATGTAGACGAAACGCCAACCCTTCAACTGCGCGCGATAGCTGAGATCCGAATCTTCGGTGAGCGTGTCGTGCTGCCAGCCGCCGGCATCGTCGATCATCGCGCGGCGCAAAATCCCGGCCGTACCGTTGAAGTTGAAGAAATGCCCGGCGCGCGAGCGGGCGCCGTGTTCGAGAATGAAGTGGCCATCGAGCAGCATCGCCTCCACTTCCGTTAGGAAATTGTAATCACGATTGAGGTAGCTCCACCGCGTCTGCACGACACCGACTTTCGGATCGGCGAAATGGTGGATGGTACGCATCAGGAAATCCGGCGGAGGAATAAAATCCGCATCGAAAATGGCGAAGAACTCGCCCGTTGCCGTCTTTAATCCTTCTTGCAGCGCACCGGCTTTGTATCCTTCACGATTACTCCGGTGACGATATTCGATGGGGAAACCGAGCGAATGATAGCGTTCGACCAGCGCGCCGGCAAATTCGTGCGTATCGTCGGTCGAGTCGTCGAGCACCTGAATTTGCAACAAGTGCTTGGGATACTCGATCTTCGTAACTTCGTCGATAAGACGCTCCACAACGTACCGTTCGTTAAAGAGCGGAAGCTGAATCGTGACGGGCGGAAGGGTTTCAAAATGGGCGAGCGGCTGATCGACGCGTTTTTTCCGGTGCTTGAAATACGTTCGGATTACGTCATAGCGATGCAGGCCATAAATGGAGAGAATGCCGAGGACCGTGAAGTACGGGATGAGCATGGCCCAATCGAACCAGTTCAGACGGTGAATATCGGCAAACGGGTTATCGGAGACATTGAAAAGGCGCGACGATGCCGTGCTTGCCAGGAATGCGAGGGGCGGGGAGGAGAAGGACATAAGTGGCTTCGGCCTATCTCTGACCGCCTCATTATTTTAACGCGATTTAGCGCTTTCGGGCCAAGCGCTAGCCGAAGCCGCGGACATCGCGATAGTATCGCTCATATTGGGGGATGATCCGGTCCGTCGAAAAGCGCGTTACGGCTGTTTCCCGGGCCGCCGAAGCCATGCGCGTGAAAAGCCGGTTGTCGGCGAGCAATTCGGTGACGCGCGCGGCTTGCCCGGCAATATCGCCGACCTGCTCAACGTACCCGTCAACCCCATCCGTTATCAGTTCCTCGACGCCGCCGACCTTTGTCCCCACCGGCGGGACTCCGCACGCCATGGCCTCGAGCGCGGCCAAACCGAACGACTCCATTTCACTCGGCATTAGAAGCGCGTGCGCGAGAGGAATCAAACGCTCCACATGATTCTGCTTGCCCATAAATGTAACGTGCTTCGCCACGTTGAGTTCGCGCGCGAGTTGCTGCGCGGGGCTCCGATCCGGCCCATCCCCCACCATCAATAGATGCGCCGGTTCATGCTTCCGCACCTCGGCCAGGACGCGCACGCAATCAAGCACGCGTTTCACGGGGCGGAAATTCGATAAATGGATCAGGAGCTTTTCTCCTTTCGGCGCGTAGCTTGCGGCCGCGGCCTTTTCGGGATCGGGATGATAAATATCGCAATTCACGAAATTGTGGATAACGCGAATTTCGTTCTTGACGCCGAAGACCTCAACGGTCTGCCGCCGGAGGTTCTCGCTGATCGCCGTGACGCCGTCGGATTTTTCAGTCGAGAATTTAGTGATCGAATAGTAGGATCGATCGACGCCGACGAGCGTAATGTCGGTCCCATGCAACGTCGTGATGAAGGGCAATCGCCGCCTTTCCGCGAGCATCTGCTGCGCCAGCATCGCGGAGATGGAGTGCGGAATCGCGTAGTGGACGTGCAGCAAGTCGAGATCGTACGCCTCCGCGACCTCAGCCATTCGCGAGGCCAGCGCAAGCGAATACGGAGGATATTGAAAAAGCGGATAATTCGAGACCTCCACCTCGTGATAGAAAACGCGGGGAGTGTCTGGATCAAGCCGGATGGGGTTCGCGTAGGTAATGAAGTGAACTTCATGGCCGCGATTGGCGAGTTCCAGGCCGAGCTCGGTGGCGACAATTCCGCTGCCTCCGTAAGTGGGGTAACAAGTAATGCCGACCTTCATGGCTTGATTCATTGATGTAGAACTCCACCGCCGATCTGCCCATCCAAGTTCTCATCCGGCGACGCCTTATCTCCACCGCCGAACCACACGCGAATCGCCGTGCCTTGCGGCATTACCGCGGGGTCGCAAAGCGCAAGCTTATTCCACGCGTATCGCCCTTCGAACGCTTCCTTCTCGCGTTGCCAGTGTACGCCGTCTTGCGAATGCGCCAGGCCCAGCGTGCGCCGCTCGTTGCTATCGCGGCCGGTGAACAGCATCCAGTAAAATCCACTCGATTGCCAAACGGCCGGCTCGCCATCGCCATTCTCATCCATCGCTCCCGAACCGGGCAAAGGCAAATCGAGAACCGGATTCGAGCGAAGCTTTTCCCACTTCACGCCATCGCGAGAACGCGCGAGCGCAATGCGCTGGCGATGCGCGCGATCCTGGCCGAGATGATACATATACAGCCATTGGCCGGCGCGAAGCACATACGGATCGCCGAGCCCGCGTTCATCCGAACTGCCGCGCGGCCCTAATCGGAGAACCGGGTGCGCCTCCTTGCGCCAGGTTCTGCCGTCGCGCGAGCGCGCCAAACCGATCTCCGGCGTGTCCTTTTGGCCGGCCTGATACCAATACCAGAATTCGCCGTCCATAAAAAGCGCCGATCCGTTGGCGGCGATGTAGGAACCTTCCCACGTTGCCGGATCGGGCGAGAGTACGCGGCCTTGCTTCCGCCAGTGGATTCCATCGGAAGAGGTGGCGAGCCCCGTGTGCCAAGTCCTTCCGTCGAAACCGGAGTAGAAATTGTAGTAGGTGGCGTTATGTTCGACTACTGACGGATTGAGGACATCGACGGAGTCCCAATCGGGGGGAACGCCGCGAGTGAGTTGGGGCTGGGGTTGCATTTCGAAGTTGTAATGAACCAAGAGGGCGCTGCCAAGCGGCGGGAGGGTGAAGTCGGCGTAGTGCCCGCAGCCGCTGGTGAACAGCAGGCAGACTAAGAGAGCTTGCCACAAGGCCATCCTAGAAATACAGTTTCATCGCTAGCTGAATCTGGCGCTCGGGATTCACTACCGTCCCGATAATTCCGACGCCCGGCGCGCCGATCGCCATGGCCGGCAATCCAAAATTCGGATGATTCAAGAGGTTGAACGCTTCCCCCCGCAACTGTAGCCGGAAGCGCTCGCGGTAAAGAAAATCGCGGTGGATTCCTAAGTCCACGTTCGCGAAACCCGGCGCGCGCAGAATATTCCTGCCCGAGTTTCCGAAGCAGATGCAACCTGGAGCGGCGAAGGCCGCTGTATCGAACCAATGCATTGGGTCGCGTCGATCGGAGGGCAGCGCTCCATCCGCCAAGCGATTCGGGCGCGCCATGGTGCTGGTCCCGGTTGGATCGGTGCTTAAGGTTACCGTGAAAGGCGGCCCAGTCTGCTTTGAAAAAATCCCGGACAGCTCCCAATTGCGCAACAGCGGCGTCCGGAACGGCAATTGGTACAAGCCGCTTACGACAAACCGGTGCCGGATATCAAAATTCGAGTTACCTTTCAGCGCCGACAGATTTCGCGCGTCTTGCGCGCCCGGATCGCTGCTGTCGTTGGGATTTCCGCCGCCGTCGATCGAGTGGCCGTAAGTGTAAGAAGCGAGCAAAGTCATGCCGTGGGCGAAGCGCCGCTCCAACTTCCCGAGCAGCGCGTTGTAGGTTGAGTTGTCGAGCGGCCCGTAAAAATTAATGCTTGCGAAACCCTGGTAGGGCCGGCGCGCGTTCACGTTTCCGGCGCCTGGGAACGGCTGGTTTACGTTCACCACGAAGGGCAACTTATGCGCCTCCGAACCTGTGTAGCCAAGTTGCGCGACGAAGTTTCCGCCGAGATCGCGCTCGACGTTAAGGTTCCACTGGATTACGTACGGGACGGGAAAATCGAAAGGGAAACTGTTCACGTCGGCGCTAGCGCTGGTCTGGCTTAACGCGTCCGCTGGAATCCCATTTCGAAGCAATATCGCCGGGTTCGTTTGGTCGCCCGCAAATGTTGCGCTGGTGATGAAGGGCGGGTTAAAGGGCAACCGGCGTTGAATTCCGATGTCTTCGTCGCGTCCGTAAAAGATCCCGAAACCACTGCGGATCACGGTCTTGCCAGCCGCTTGATAGGCCAGACCCAGCCGGGGCGCGAAGTTGTTGTAATCCGTGCGGGTGAGCGCGCGCGGCAGCCCGCATCGTCCCCTCTGGGCAACGGTGACGACCTGCAAATGGCACGGTCCCGCGTCGAGCACGAAGTTCGATTGGCGGTCGTACTCTTCGACGAACGGCGTCGGCAACTCGTAACGCAGCCCGAAGTTCAACGTGAGCTTCCCAGTCGCTTTCCAATCGTCCTGAATGTAGCCCTGATAGACGTGTTGCTCGATCGTGTCGATCTGCTGCTGCGACGTCGCTACGTTATAGACAGTGCCCAGGAGAAAATCGCCCAAACCGTTACCCGTATAGGTTCCGTTGAACGTAAAATTGGGGCGCGCCTGATTCGTCGCGTAGATGAACATGGTTACGCGCTGCAGATCCACGCCGAATTTTATGGTGTGGCGGTCATGCACCCAGGACACGTTGTCGAGGATCTGCCAGATCTTTCCGGATTTGTCGACGGGAAAATTTCCGCTGCCGCTCGCGGG
>JALYXS010000409.1 GCA_030946965.1 Acidobacteriota bacterium | reverse complement strand
TACAGATCGTTACCGGGACGCTCGCCGCCGTAGTAGTCGGGGCTGGGGCTGCCAGTAGGGATGAAGACCAGATTGCGTTCTGGGTCCACCGAAATGATGGACCACGCGTTTGCCGCGCCCGTTTTCTGGCCGGGCATCGGGTCCCATTTCCATCGCAGTTTGCCGGTGCGGGCATCGAAAGCACGCACTTCTCCGCTCGCGGCATCGACACGCCCGTTGTCGGCCACGCCCGATCCCACGATCACGAGATCGCCGATCACCGCGGGCGGAGATGTTTCTTCGTACTCGGAAACGGACTCGGGCGGGTTTCGCAAACCTACGCGGAGATCGATTTGACCGTTGGCGCCGAAATCGGGAAACGGCTTGCCGGTCTCGGCATCGAGAGCGATCAGGCGGGCGTCGATGGGGGCGACGAAAATGCGACGGGCTTTTGTTTTCGAATCGACCCAAGTCGCCACGCCGCGATTTGCGAAATCGCCGTAACCGGCATCCTGGTCGATATGCGGATCGTAGACCCAGCGCTGTTTCCCAGTGTCGGGATCGAGCGCAATCACGCGGCCGAAGCCAGTCGTGACGTATAGAGTGTTGTCGACGAACAGCGGAGTGCATTCGAAGGCGGACGCCCGGCCCCGGCCTGTTTTGTGCATGTCGCCGACGTGAAACGTCCACGCAGCCTTCAGGCTCTTAACGTTCTTGCGGTTGATAGAGGCGAGGGGCGAGTATTTGGTACCGCCGCCATCACGGCCATATGCGGGCCATTCGGAGTCTTTGACCGGCGCCGCCGCGAGAACGGTCGCGACTAGAAGTATCATCCAAAATCTGAATGGTATTGTGGCACGGGTACTCGTGTGGACACCTAGCGGCGGCAATCTCGAAGACAAGTATCCACATGAGTGTGGACACGGCAGGCACGAGTGCCCGCGCCACATTAAAAAGACCATAATAAACTCGTATATCCCGTGTTCGCGCGGTAGTTCTGATTTATCGAGAATAGCCCGAAATCTTCCTTGTATCCGTAATACTGGTAACCGGCGTTCCACCGGACCTTTTGATTGATTCTAATCGACACGCGCGCGAGCGGAGATTGAAAACTTAACGGGAACGTCTGTACCGAATAGAGCAACGCATCAATGGGATTAGCCGGGCCAAGCGCGCCGCTCCGGCCGTCACCTACATCGCGAGTGATACTATACCCCGCGTACAGATCGGCGCGTTTCCCAAGCCCGATTCTAACGCCGAGATTTGCCGCGTGGGTGTTACTAACATAGAGCGACTGGCGATCGGTAATCAAGTCCTGTTCGTCCGGAGGACCGGCAAAAAAAGCGAGTCCGCCCAACGTATCCAGGTGCAATCGCGAGTAACTCGCATCGATCGAAAACCAGCTTCGCGCCGTCCAAGATCCTTCGGCAAAATAGTTCCGCGCGCGCGAGCTATAAGAAGTGAGCGTAATGGAATTGTTGTTATAGTTCTGTTTGTAACCCGTCGCCAGTAGCAAGCTCTTCCACTTATATTGCACTTTCGCCGTAATCGAGTGATAATTCTTCTCCGCGATCGGATCTAAAGGATTGTCGTTGCGCCCAACTTCCGCTTCGAAATGCATTCTTAACGCTCTCACCGGTTGAATGTTAAAGCCTGCAACTCCCGACCGCAATTGGCTCGTCTGCCTCGCCGCGATCGTGTTGCTGGGGAATCCCGGCACGCCGCCCTCCTCAATCGAACGAATCAGCCGGTTCGAATAGTGGAAACCGCCATAAATGCTTACCCGGTCCGACACATGGAAATTCGCTTCAGTTGAGTTGGTAATCAGCCGGATTCCCAAAAATTGGAACGAAACTATGTTACTGCTGAGGTTCCGGTTGTTGAAATCCTCGAAGTAAGAATTCCCATCGATGCGCGTATTACGAAACGACGTATTGTTGACAAGGGTGAACCGCGCGGCCGGGAACAATGTTACGGCGAAGTCTCCCGTGGTAACCGGCCTTTGCGCGTCGCCAAAAACAATCGTCTCGCGATTTTGGGCGGCTCCGAAGTGGCTCGTACCGAGAGCTAACTCATCCAGGATGAAATTTCGCTGGCCGCCCGAGTAAGTGAAGCGCCCGTTCAAAGCCACTTTCTTTTTTTCCGTGTAGAGATTTGCCAGCCAAGCCGGAGTCGAGCCATGATATGGCTCGGCCCGATGGAAACCCGAGAGAGTAGTTCGATCCGCCGGGTTATTGCCCTGCTCAAGCGCATTCACGCTATTAGTTGTGTCTTCTTTGTAAAACTCCCGCCGGTGCAGAAAAGTAAGCTTGATCCCGAACAGTTCCGCGTCGCCGCCCACGCGGTACTCGTTGAACTCGCGCCGGATATCGGTGAACAACGGGAACTCATCGCCTCGCGTGCCTTCGAAAAGATTGATTGTCGAAAGAGCCGGGCCAGTTTGATTATTGCGGCTGTATCCGGCGCGGAACTTGAACTTCGATTGCGGAAAGAGCGTGAAATCGTGATCTTGCCAGCGCCTCCGCGTGTCGATGAGGTGCTCGCCGTTTGCGACCACCAAACCGGGATTGTAGTACTCGTTCAGTCTCCAAATCATGTCATAGCGATAGAGGCCATTCTTCTGCACGCGCAACGTGGCCGCCTGATACGGATCGTTGCCCAGCCCGATGGTGGTGAGCACGATCTCGTCGAACCAGTGTCCATGACCATTGCGGGAGTTTACCGTGAGATTGCCGCCGAGCAGACGGATGCCGTTGCGATAATTTACATCGCTGCGGTACTTGCCTAAGTTACCGCCCACCA
>JALYXS010000404.1 GCA_030946965.1 Acidobacteriota bacterium | reverse complement strand
GGGTAACACAGGCCTTGGCGGCTCCTCGCTTGGCGGGTTGGTATCGCTTCATCTAGGGTTGACCCATCCGGAAATTTTCGGGAAGCTGGCCGTTATTTCGCCTTCAGTCTGGTGGGACGAGCGGCTAATTCTACGCCGCGTGAACGCGCTCCATTCGAAGCCCAAGCTTCGGATTTGGCTGGATATTGGGACCGCGGAAGGCGAGCGGGTGACGGAGGATGCGAGACTCTTGCGCGAGGCGCTGATTGAGAAGGGGTGGAAGATCGGCGTCGACTTGGCTTACGAAGAAGCCCACGGAGCGGGCCACAATGAAGACGCCTGGGCGGATCGAGTTTCGCCAATTCTAAAATTTCTTTTCCCGGCGCCGAAGCCGTAATTCTTAAAAAACCGCTATCGGATTCAAAGGCGATCCCGTTCCGCGCGTTACCGCGAGCGGCGCGGCGGTAAGCATAAACTCCCAGCGCTTTCGCTGGCTGGCGGCTTCGCTTACCGCCTCCAGATCGCAATTGTCGAATATTGGCGTGCCCATTGCGACCAGCAGCACCTGGTGAATTGGCTGCACGACGCCCGCGATCCCGGAAGGCATGAGATCGCTTCCCGCATCGCTGCCAACCATGGCGATGTCGCGGTCTTTGATCCACTTCAAGCACGATGCGTGCAGCCCAGCCGAGTTATTCGAAATGTCCCAAACGCCCTTGGCGGTTCGCCGCGCCCACCGACCCGTTCGAATGAAAATGATGTCGCCGCTCTGCACCTTGACTCCGGCCTTTTTCTCCCACGCATCCAGGTCTTCCGGATAAATCGGCGTCCCCGGCTCCAGGTAAGGCAAGCCTTTCAACCGCGGAATGTCCATCAAAATCCCGCGCGATAGGATTCCGTTCTTGAAGTTGGTGATGGCATCCTTATTCGCGCCTTGGCTGGTGACTTCCAGTTGCGAAAAGCCGTTATACATTTTGCCGTTGTAGAACATGTGGCAGAGCGAATCCATGTGGGTATGCGCGTAACCGTGATAGTTCACGGAGTAAGTGTCGAGCACGAACTGCCCTTGAGGTTTTGCCCCGGTCGAGGTCATTACGTGCCCGAATGGCGACGGGTTGTCGATCGCTTGCGTCTTCTCCGAATCGCGCGCGAGAGAAACCGTAACGCCTTCTTTCACCAACGCGGCCGCCTGTTTTCGCTTGGCGGGCGTGATCAGGTTTACCGTGCCCATCTGATCGTCCTTGCCCCAGCGGCCCCAATTTGAAAGCTCTTTCATCCACTGGTCGATGTTGCCTTTGGTCACCGGACGGTTCGAGGATGGAGGCGCTCCGTAAGTCCATAGGGAAATCCAGGAGCAGGCAACCAGCAGGAAGATTCGTCGCATAGCCGTTTATTCTATCCGCTCTTGGACGCTCCCGTTCGAAAGCTCTACCCGCCCAGCTCGCATCCGCAGTCTCCCGGTCGTAGGCGATGTCGCGGTACTGGCGACGGTAGCTCGAATGGGGATCGGCATCGGAGTTTTGATAAACCTGGAAGCCACTCTTGCCGATTCGAGTGACGATTCCAGTAATGTGATCGATGTTGGCATACAGGTCGTTGACGGCAGGCGTCCGTCCGGATCGCGACGGTACCGAATAGTCACGTTATCTCCCTGATGAAGCACGGAGAAGTCCGGGTAGTATCCGCCCCGCCAGGTCTTCGTTCCCGAATCGCGGAATAACGTGTAGACGCCTCCGAACTCGTGATATTCAACGCGTTACCGGTGGACGACCTCACGGTGCCCAGGACCACCTGGAACGGGTTCCGCCGCTGCGAGCCACATCAGAAAAAGGCAGCCCGAGAGCAATCTCACCTGAACGACTCTATTTCCCCGATCTCCTCAGGGCTGAGCCGGAAATCTATCGCGCCGATTACGCCATCCACCTGCTTCGCCGAGCGCATTCCGACGATGGCAGCCGTCACTTCAGGCCGTCGCAAGGTCCATGCAATCGCCACGTCGCCGGTGGTGCGGCCATGACGTTGGCCGATCTCGCGAAGTAAATCCGCCAATGCCAGATTGCGCGATAATTTCGGCTCCTGGAAATTGGGCGTGTTGCGGCGGAAATCGTCGGAAGGCAATGCAGCGACGCGCTCCTTCGTCATGGCGCCCGCCAGTAACCCCGATTTCATGGGCGAATACACCAGCACTCCGAGATTGTTCGCGCCGGCATACGGCAGAATCGATTCCTCGATTTCGGGCGAAATAATCGAATACGGCGGTTGCAGCGAAGCGATCGGCGCGATTGCCTGCGCGCGTTTCATCTGCTCCGCATTGAAGTTCGAGACACCAATGTGCCGCACCTTTCCTTCAGCCTTTAGCTCGGCCATCGTGCGCCAACCCTCTTCGATATCCTGCTCCGGTTCGGGCCAGTGGATCTGATACAGATCGATGACGTCGATTCTCA
>JALYXS010000402.1 GCA_030946965.1 Acidobacteriota bacterium | reverse complement strand
GGCGATTACCGTCGCGAATTCGACCAAATTTTCGATCTCGGAGAGTTTCCAGACGATCCGACAGTGTATGTCAACGCGCCTAGCCGCGCCGACCGGTCACTGGTTCCGGGGGACGGGGAAACGCTTTTCGTAATGGCCAATGCGCCGGCTAATGGCAATCCCTGGGATGAAAACCAGATTCGCGATGCGCGGCGGCGTGTCTTTTCCCGTTTGCGCAAGAGCGGATTTCCGGATATCGAGGCGGACATCGCCGTGAGCGATACGTGGACGCCGGCGCGCATCGCTAGCGACTACTCGATGCCGGGCGGCGCGATCTATGGGGCCGCGTCGCATGGCTGGAAAAATACTTTTCTGCGTTCTCCGAATCGCGACAAACGGTATGAAGGGCTTTACTACGTGGGTGGCAGCACGCATCCGGGCGGCGGAACGCCCACGGTATTGTTGTCGGCCGAAATCACCTGCAAGTTGATCGCGGACAAATTCCGGTAGCATGAAATCGTGATCAGATGGCTATTACTCGTTCTTTTCCCGGCAGGATCGATCGCCGCTAATCTTGAAATCGACCAGGCCTTCAATCAACTCTACAACAGCGATTACGCGGCCGCGCATTCCACCATCGACCGCTACACCGGACAGCATCCCGGCGACCCGCTTGGTTACGCCGTCAAAGCCGCGACTTATCTCTATTCCGAACTCGACCGCCTGGGAGTACTCGAGAGCGATTTCTTTGAGAGCGATTCGCGCATCGGCGACAAGAAAAAACTGCGGCCCGATCCGCGCGCGAAGGAAGAATTCGAGCGGGCTTCGCAGAAATCGGAATCGCTGGCAGCCGCCGATCTGACCCGTGACGCGAAGGACCGCAACGCCCTTTTTGCGATGTCTTTGTCGGTCGGCGAGCGAATGGATTACATGGCGCTGATCGAAAAACGCCAATTGGCCAGCCTTTCGGTGAACAAGCAGGCTTACCGGTATGCTCACCGGTTGATCCAGCTCGATCCCAAATTTTACGATGCTTATCTAACTACTGGTTTCACCGAATACGTCATCGGCGATTTACCTGCCGTGTTCCGATGGTTCGTTAAATTCGACGACGTCCAGGGGGACAAAGCCGCCGCGATACGAACGCTCAAACTGGTGGCGGACTACGGCCATTACCTGAAGCCGCTGGCGCAGATATTTCTGGCCGCGGCGTATTTGCGCGAGAAAAACTTTGGCGCAACACAGAAGCTTCTGCAAGAATTGACGCACGACTTTCCAGCCAACCCTTTGTTACGGCGGGAGCTGGCCAAAATATCCGCAAAGGTCCACTGATTTAGAATTGAAGTGTCCAATCCTAATATGGTTCGCGATGGTATCTACTACGCCGCGGCTCTCGCCGCGGGCGGCCTTATCCTAACTTACCTAACAAGCGTATGGTTCGGGTTACCGCTGTTCATCGCGGCCGTGTTTTGTGCTTATTTTTTCCGCGATCCCGACCGGGTAATCCCCACCGGCCCCGTTGCAGTCTCGCCGGCCGACGGCAAGGTGGTTGCCGTGGTGGCGGTTGGTAAACAGACGCGCATCAGCATTTTCCTGAATATTTTCGACGTCCACGTAAACCGCGCTCCCATCTCGGGTTCCATCTCCGAAGTGAAATACCAGAGGGGTCTTTTTCTGGTCGCGAGCAAGGAGAAAGCTTCCGCGCGGAATGAAATGAACACGGTCACGGTTGAAGGGGAAGGCACGCGGGTAGTCTTCAAACAGATTGCCGGGCTGATTGCGCGCCGCATTGTGTTCACGAAGAAGGCCGGCGACTTTGTGAAAGCCGGAGACCGGGTCGGGCTAATCAAGTTCGGCTCCCGCGTGGACGTGGTTTTCGGACCCGAGTGGAATCTGGAAGTGCGGCCGGGCATGCGCGTTTCCGGCGGATCGACCGTTCTAGCCCGCCGTTCCGATGTCTTGGCGGATAGCCGGACTGCGTATGAGGGCGTGCCATGCCGGATATAGCGAGACAGGAACGAGTTCCGAGACGGGCACCGCCACGTGCCGCTTACGCGCTGCCGACGCTGTTCACCGCGGGTAACATTTTTCTTGGATACTTGTCGATGCTCCGGACGTTCCAAGGCTCGCTACTCGTCTCAACTAACCTTCCGGCCGCGGCGGATCATTTCGCCGTGGCCGCGAAAACTCTTGGAATTGCGGTGGTGCTCGATGGCCTCGACGGCCGTATCGCGCGCCTTACGAACACTACCAGCGCATTCGGCGGCGAACTCGATTCGCTGTCCGATGTCATCAGCTTCGGCATCGCGCCGGCATTCCTCGCCTTTGCCTGGGGCGTTCAGTTTCTCGATCCCGGAACGGGCGCCACCGCGATCGATCATCTTCAGAAGGCCGGGAAGTTCATCGCCTTTCTCTTTCTGGTGTGCGGCGCCGCGCGACTGGCCCGCTTCAACGTCCAAACCAATCCGCAACCGAAAAACCCTGGGCGGCCGCATCGGAAATATTTCGTGGGACTCCCGATACCTCCCGCCGCCGGGATGATCGCCGCCGTGGTTTACGCATCCGATAGCCAGCCAATTACCTACTGGCCGCTTTCCGTCGCGTGGCTGGCGCTGATTGCGGTGCTGTCGTTCCTGATGGTGAGCAACTGGCGCTATTACAGCTTTAAGGAATTGAATCTCTCGCGGCCCCGCTCTTCCCTGATGGTCATCGGGATCGCGGGCCTCATCTTCCTTATCTGGAACTATTCGCAGCCGGTGCTGCTGGCGCTCGCGTCCACCTACGTGGCGAGCGGCATCGTCATTCGCGTCGGGGGTTTTTTCCGTCGTTACGTAAGGCCCGCGCCGCGTCAACCGGAGCACCAAATTGGGTGAAACCTTGGCACTGGTCGGGAGCGATACGCTCATGGGCCGCGAGCTGCGCGATCTGCTGGCCGGAAGCGCGTTCGGGGAGAACTTGCGCCTGATTGCCGCGGACGACGAAGCCGCCGGAATTCTTACCGAGCAGGGTGGAGAGCCTTTGCTCGTTAGCAAGCTTGAACCATCCAGTTTCGACGGAGCTTCGGCGGTGCTGCTGGCGGGCTCGGCCGCGTCTACGCTTCAGGTATTGAATTTCAACCCGGGCGCCAGTCTCATCGATCTTACGCATGCCGCCGAGGAACAACCGAATGCGCGATTGCGGGCGCCCATGGTCGAGCCGTACGATTATCGCGTGGCCCCGGATGCGATCAACGTCGTCGCGCACCCGGCCGCAATCGCCTTAGCACTGGCTCTCGGCCGGATTCATGCCACGCACCCGATCCGCCGCTCCATCGTCCACGTTTTCGAGCCCGCGAGCGAACGAGGGATGGGCGGCATCAACGAGCTTCAGGAACAGACGGTCAATCTGCTCTCGTTTAAACCGCTGCCGAAGAGGGTCTTCGACAATCAGCTCAGCTACACCCTGCTGGCGCGTCTGGGCGAGGAAGCGCCGGTGCAGTTGGCCGACGTAGAGTCGCGCATAGAGCGGCATCTGACGACGCTGCTTTCGATATCGAGCGGCGCGCCGATTCCGTCTCTCCGCGTGATTCAGGCCCCCGTATTTCACGGGTACAGTTTCTCGTTATGGATCGAATTCATCGAGAATCCAGGCGCCGCTAAATTGGAAATCGCTCTGGCGGGCGAACCGCTCGACGTGCGTGCAAGCGATAGCGAGCCGCCCAATAATGTCGGCGTGGCGGGGCAGAACGGAGTGGCGATTGGCGCGATCTCGGACGACCGGAATTGCGCGCAAGC
>JALYXS010000395.1 GCA_030946965.1 Acidobacteriota bacterium | reverse complement strand
TGTCAAAACCGTGCAAAAACTCTTCGCGTTGCAGTCATGGGGGTTAACTTTGAGCGAAAAGCAGATTCCCCAAATGATTGAAAACATTAGAAATGTGAAGAATTGATGGAGACTTTGGAAAGGGTCGATATGCGCCAAAGGCAGGTGCGCTACCAGGCTGCGCTACGCCCCGACATTCACTGGTTCTTTATTCTAAACCACTCCACGGTTCGTCCCGCAACATCCCAGACGCCTAATTTAAAAACGGGTCCGGCGATTCACGAGGCGGATTCGGTTGTGCCATCCTAGGGTCAGGGCGGAGGCTTGACAGAAAACTGTTTTAATTATGGCCGTTTATAAACGAGGACAATCCAATCGCTTCGCCAACCACCGTGGTCCGTCCATCGCGCCGCCGAAGGATTACAGCCCCACGCGAAGCGCTCAGAAACCGGTGGGGTATGCGGAGATCGACACGGCCAGTCGCCACGTTGAAGACTCTCCCGAGTTCATCGCGTTCGTGCGCGACGTCGTGAATATGCCCGTCGAACTAGCGCCCGCGGTTGCGGAGGCGATCCGGCAGCAGAAATGGAAAATCGCGCCGAACCCTCTTGCGGTGGTCAGGACCGCCGCGCATCAGGAAGCGAAGCGGATGCGGATCGGAACGAACACATGAGGGCAATGCTCATTTTCGCGCTTGCCGCGGTTTCCGCTTTTGCGGATTCCGTGCCGCGGCAATCGCCGGAATTCGCCATTCAGATGTCCGGCGGCGGACAAACGCTGCTCAGCTCCTACAAGGGTAAAGTAGTCGTCGTCGCTTTTCTATTTACCACTTGACCGCACTGCCAGCACACCGCTCAGGTTCTGAGCGGCATACAAAAAGATTTGGGGCCGAGCGGCGTGCAAATTCTCGCCGCATCGTTCGATCCGGACGCGCGCAATCTAGCAAGCAACTTCACGCGGCAGTTCGTGTCCGGCTTTCCGTCGGGATGGGCGGAGCGCGATTCCGTCCTCGAATACCTGCAGCTCTCCGATCCGCGCTTTTACGTGCCGATTCTCGTTTTTATCGACAAGAAGGGAGTGATTCGCGCGCAATATGTCGGGGACGCGGAATTTTTGAAAGAGCAGGACAAGAATATCCGCGCGCTGGCGGAGTCGTTATTGAAAGAACCGGCGGGGAAACCCGTCCGGCACGTTTCCAGAAAAAAATGAACGCGCGCGCAACGCGGGATTACACGCCCGGCTTAATCGCGGCGTCATCCATGCAATGAAGTACGCGGTCCGTCTCGCCATTCCAATGAGCGCGCTTCTTGCGCCGCTGCTGGCGTTAGCCGGATCGCCCAGGTTTGCGCGGGCCGGCGAGATCGATGGCTCCGTGGACCTTCAAATCCGCGCGGCGGATTCGTGGGAGTCCGCTCTCCGGAATACGCCGTTAATAGAATCTTCCTGGGTCAGGACCGGCTGGGCGCGCACCGGCCAGATATCCCGCATCGAGATCGAACTCGATGACGGCAGCGCGCTCCGGTTGACCGGCGATGCGCTCGCCGAACTATCGGATTATTCGCGGTTGTCCACCGGCCAACTAATCACGTTGATTTCGCTCGACCATGGCGTTGCCTATTTCACGGGTGAGCCGAAGCCGCACGATGTGCTGACCATCGCGGTACCTGGCGGACAGGTAACTTTACGCCAAGGATCCCGGCTGCGCTTCGACGCGAGCGAAAACGCGAGCCAGATAGCGGTCCTTGAAGGCGCGGTTCGACTCTCGACCGCGGCGGCCGAAATGGATTTGCGGGAAGGGCAAATCGTTCAATTGGGTGCGGGTGCTCCTGGACGCTTTGCGCTCGGGCGTGAGATCCCGGCACTCGATAGCGATCGCTGGAGCGAAGATCGCGATAAAGCCTTGGCCCCTAGTTCATCGCTCAAATTCGCCCGCCAGGTGCGTTACGGTCTGATCGATCTCGACCGCAACGGAGCGTGGATACAGACCGGGGATTATGGCCCGGTTTGGAAACCCAAAGTTGCCGCCGCGTGGGCGCCTTTTCAGGACGGCAAATGGCAGTGGTACGACGGGATCGGCTACACCTGGATTTCGGCCGAAAGCTGGGGTTGGATGCCTTATCATCACGGCCGCTGGATGCAAGACGGGAATCTCGGATGGATTTGGTCTCCGGGACAAAGCGCTATCTTCAAGCCCGGCGACGTGTACTGGATGCGCGGAACGAATCTCGCGGGTTGGGGTCCACTTGCCATTGACGAGAATTGGACAGGCGCAGGCACGCCGCGCTTGTATGCGGCCGTGAATACGACGTTCGCGAAATTCCAGCCGGGTCTTCGCGAAATCGATCCCGCGGCACTCGCGGCGAAGCCCAAGGATGTGCTGGCGGCCGCCGTTTTCGCGCTGGCCCTGCCATCGCCGCCGTTGGTTGCCGCGCGCCTCGAAGCAGTGCGGCCAGTGCTTCGCGCCGGTTCGACGCGCGTCGTGCCGTTCGTAGTCGGCGAGAGTTATGAGGCCCGTTCGGAGGCCCCTACCGTGCCCGAACGCGCCGCGCAACCGCCTACGGTCCCAACAGAGCCCCTCGCGGATTCCCGAGCGGAGATGCGGCGAGTGGCCAATGAGCCGCCACTCACTGGATCTTTAGACAATCCCGCTTACGTTACAGAACCGGAACCAGATTCGTTCTACCTCGCGCCAGTTTATACGGGTATCGTGATCGTGAACCCGCCCGAGCGCGGCCGAAAGCACGACCGGAGTCCCGCTCGGGAGAACCGGCCGGTTCAAAGTGTTTTCCAGCCCTCGGTCAAGCGGATTCCGCGCGAGCATCCGGGCGAAAGCCGCGAACCTGCCCCGACGGAAGGCGGGACGGCTGCCGAAGAGAAGCCATCCACACCGCCGCCGGGAAAACGAGGAAGATAATTGTTAATTGACTTAGGTCAGTTTCGGATCGGAAATCGGATCTCTAGACGAGCCGATAAATTCCAATAATTCTTCATTCAGTCGATCCGCCGCAGTGATAAAAAGTCCATGCGGTTCGCCATCGTACTCGCTCACCGTCGCATTCGGCAGGATCTTAGCAGACCTCCGCCCTGAAGCATCGATCGGAACCGTCGCATCGCCTGTACCATGAATGATCCGCACCGGCGCGGTAATTCGCTTCATCTCCTCGCGGAAGTCCGTAGTCGACCACGCCTTGGCGGCGGCCAGCGTGGAACGGAGCGACCCCGTGAGCGCCATCGACTGGTTCCACTCCAGGACAGCTTCGGAAACTGTGTGCTTCAGAGCCGTTCGTCCAAAAAATTTAGCCCCGAAGTCCTTCAAGAACGCCGGGCGGTCCCGCCGAATTTTCTCCTCAATCTCATCAAAGATCTTGGGGTCCACGCCGTCCGGATTGCCGGAAGTCTTCAATAGATACGGTGTAACGGCGGATATCAGTACCGCCTTCGCCACGCGGTCCGCCCCATGCCGACTAAGATACCGGACCACTTCGCCTCCACCCATTGAGAAGCCCACCAACGTCGCTCCACGCAGGTCGAGCTTTTCCATTAGGGAGTTTAGATCGGCCGCAAATGTGTCGTAGTCATACCCAGACCACGGCTGCCCCGACCGTCCATACCCGCGGGGGTCGTACGTAATCGCCCGCAATCCATGTTCAGCCAAAAACGTTGCTTGTTTCTCCCACATGTCGCCGTTGACCGGCCACCCGTGGATTAGCACGACCGGCGTTCCCTTTCCCCAATCCGTGTAGTAAATCTTCGTTCCGTCCTGTGTTGTCAGATCTGGCATGGTCCACCGCTTGCACGTTCAATGCAAAAATCCCGATGTTAGGCTGTACGCAAACGCACGCGCAATTCCGATGTCGCTTTGCGATGGCACTTCAAGCAAAGCGTGCGGATATTCGAGAGGTCGCATTCACCGCCGCCCTCGGCTACGGGTAGAATATGGTCGGCGTCCCATAGGCTCGAACGGCTCTTCACACCCAGCCCCCAGGGGCGCAACGCTTCGAGTCGCAGCGGATAGCGCAGCCGCTTGATGCGAATCCATTCCAGCGCCGTATCGACGCCGCAGCCGGCGCAAAGGCCTTGATCGCGTTCGAAAATTTGCTTCCGTAAGTAGTTGGGATCGGTGCGCATGCGCCATTCGTGAACGCAGTAGTCCGAACAAAATGTAATGCGCCGCGGTGGAACTTCAAGAGCGCACCAGCGGCACAGCGCGCGGCCATTCGGGCCTTTTGGAAGGTCTTCGCGCCGGACGCGGCCGCCCGGCATGGTGCGAGCCGTGCTCATCGTTTCAGCGAACGAAAATAAGCTTGCCAAAGCGCCGCGGATTGTGCGGGTCCGGCTTCTCCAGTCCCGAGTCCGACCACTCGCTCA
>JALYXS010000380.1 GCA_030946965.1 Acidobacteriota bacterium | reverse complement strand
GTAATGACCTGCTTCTTCGCTGTATATTTGGAAGCGAGATCGCCAAAGTACAGGGATCGTGCTTCTGCCGCCAGCAAATTATCCCAAACACGTGCAACTTCGAATTCGTTAAGCATGGGAGATACACCCTGTTTGATTTTAACATTTGTCTCTCGAGACCGGACCGAATTTGGCCGCTTTCCGGCTGCCGCCAATCAGCCAGCCCATCTAAGCGGCCTAGTGTCACCGCTGCTGGACTTTTGGGCGGTTCTGGCATCGGTGCTTGCCCGGTTGCCTGCTGGACGATGTCGTAAGCGGTCTGATTCAGATCCTTGGGACCTTGCCCGCGCTTGCCGCTACGGTGGCCCGTCACCTTCATTAGATATGCTTGACCCGTTCGCCATGATGTCCAAGCGTTGCGTTCCGCGGCATTGCGCATCGCATATCGGATCCCGTTCCGCATTTATCCGAAGCATTGTCCGGGTACCGTTCATAATGAAACAATGTGTGGAATCGTCGGATACGTTGGGGCCAGGAAAGCCGTCCCGATCATTTTGGAGGGGTTGAAGCGCCTGGAATACCGGGGCTACGATTCCGCGGGAATTGCCGTCTATTGTGACGACAATACGCTCGGTATCCGCCGCGCGCCCGGCAAGCTCCGCAATTTGGAAGAGGCCATCCGCATGCAGCCGCTCGACGGCGCTTATGGAATCGGCCATACCCGCTGGGCCACGCACGGGCGGCCCACCGAAGAGAACGCGCATCCGCACCGCGATTGCACCGGCGATATCGTCGTGGTGCATAACGGCATCGTTGAAAATTATCTTTCGCTCAAAGACGAATTGCAGCACGAGGGGCACATCTTTAAGACCGAAACCGACACGGAGGTTATCGCGCATCTGGTCGAGCGGTATTTCAAGGGCAATCTCGAAGAAGCGGTTTGCGAGACTATCAAGCAATTAACGGGCGTATTCGCGCTCGCGGTGTTGTCGCGCGCCGATCCGAATAAAATCGTGGCGGCGCGGATGGGTCCGCCCGTCGTGATCGGCCTGGGCGACGGCGAATACTTTGTCGCCTCCGACGTTCCTGCAATCCTCAGCCACACGCGCGATATGTTTTTTCTGGCGGACGGCGACATGGCCGTCCTTACCCCGGCGGGCGTGACGCTGAGCGATTTCAACGGCCGCCCCGTGAATCGCCAGGTGCAGCACATTTTGTGGGACCCAATAATGGCCGAAAAGGGCGGCTACAAGCACTTCATGCTCAAGGAAATTTATGAGCAGCCGCGCGCTATCCGAGATACCACGCTGGGGCGCGTGGGGCAGGAATCGGGCCGCATTTTTCTCGATGAGATGGATATCTCGCCCAAGCAATTCCGCGAATTCCGGCAGGTAAAGATCGTGGCCTGCGGCACCAGTTGGCATGCGGCTTTGGCCGGCAAATTCATGATCGAGAAGCTGGCCCGAGTTCCCGTCGAAGTGGATTACGGCAGCGAGTTCCGCTATCGCGATCCGATTGTCACGAAGGACGAGCTGACGGTGGTGATCTCGCAATCGGGCGAGACCGCCGATACGCTCGCGGCGCAACGCGAAGCCAAGCAAAAGGGGTCGAAAACGCTCGCCATTTGCAATGTAGTCGGGTCGATGATCACGCGCGAATCCTCGGGTTCCATTTACACTCACGCGGGGCCTGAAATTGGAGTGGCTTCGACCAAAGCCTTCACCTGCCAACTTACGGCGTTATTTATTCTGGCCATGTATCTGGGCCAATCGCGCGGAGCTTTGGATGAGAAGGCTTCGCGGGCGCTGGTGCACGATCTACTGATGATTCCAGGCAAGCTTGAAACCGTGCTGTCGCGCGACAACCTGTACGAGGAGCTGGGACGCAAGCTGTTTCGCTCCACCGATTTCCTGTTTCTCGGCCGCGGCGTGCATTTCCCGATCGCGCTCGAGGGCGCTCTCAAGTTGAAAGAGATTTCTTATATCCACGCCGAAGGCTATCCGGCCGGCGAAATGAAGCATGGCCCGAATGCGCTGATCGATGAAAAGCTTCCCGTGGTGGTGCTGGCGGCGCGCGATCCATCGAGCGATGAGAGCAAAATTCTCTACGACAAGACGGTATCGAACATTCAGGAAGTGAAGGCGCGCGAAGGAATCGTTGTCGCAGTCGTGACGGAAGGCGATACCGAGGCCTCGAGAGCCGCCGACCATGTGATTGAGATTCCGGCCTCGAGCGAGCTGCTCCTGCCGATTCTCGAAATTGTACCGTTGCAGCTTCTCGCTTACCACATCGCGGTGCGGCTCGGGTGCGACGTGGATCAACCCCGGAATCTCGCCAAGAGCGTAACAGTCGAGTGAAGCAATTCGCGCGGGAGCTGCGCATTCAAACGCGCGGAAAAGGGCTGTATGACTTCACGCGCGAGGTGGAAGGCTGGGTGGCGGGCTTGCACCTGACTACCGGGTTGCTGACTCTGTTTATCCAGCACACATCCGCTTCGCTGACAATTCAGGAGAATGCGGATCCCGACGTAATTCGCGATTTGAATGAATTTTTTGGGCGGCTGGTGAAGGAGAACGAGAGTTGGTACCGGCACACGGCCGAAGGCCCGGACGACATGACATCGCACATCCGGGCGGCGCTGACACAAACGCAAATCAGCGTGCCTCTATTCGAGGGCACGCTGGCACTCGGAACGTGGCAGGTAATTTATGTCTTCGAGCACCGCGCCACGCCCCACGCTCGCAGCGTAATTCTACACATGCTCGGAGAGTAGACCGGCGCTAGGGGATCTACGCGCCGGGAGCTTTCGCCGCTAGAATCTCGGGTTTGTCGATCTCCGGGTCCTTGACGAAAAGTTCTTTAGCTTGGGCAAACAGAGCCTTGGCAATGGGACCGTTGACGTGAGCTTCCCGCCCTTTCTCGTCGGCGAACGTATCGAAGATGCCGTATTTCGACGGACCGATTTTGAGGGCATACCACGTCGTGGTTCCCGGTTCCTGTTCGGCCATCGGCTGGGCGGACTTCAAGAATTCCTCCACCTCGCGCTCTTTGCCCGGCTTAGCTTCTAATTGCGCCCAAATTGCGAATTTGTCCATGATTTTCCTCTTGCGGTTGGATGCCGCGACAAGGTGGAACGGTGCGAAAATGAAGTATATGAACCAGAATTGGAGTACCTTCGCAGTGATTTTGGCTTTTGCCGCGGGAATGTCGATCGCGGCGGAGCAAAAAATCGCCAAGAAAGACGTTCCCGCGGCGGTTGTATCCGGGGTTGCCCGGGACTATCCGAACACACCCTTGAAGACCTGGGAAAAGGATATGCGCGACGGAGCGCCGATTTATGAGGTAGGAATTCCGAAAGCCGGAGCGATCGAAACACTGGTTTATTCGGCGGAAGGAAAACTCATCGAAACCGAAGACGACTTCCCGGTGAAAAACTTGCCCGCGCCAGTTGTGGACGCGGTTCACAAAAAATATCCTAGAGCAACGATTCGTTCAGCGGATAAAGTGACGCGCGGCTCCGAAATCCGCTATGAGGTCGGTCTGAAAGGCGCCGATAAAAAAGAGGTGGTGGTAAGCTCGGCGGGCGAAATTCAATAGGGACCGGCAGGCGATGCCTCTTGTTCCGCCTTACATCGAATCTCTGCGGCCATACGAGGCGGGCCGGAGCGCCGATGACGTTCGCCGCGAGTTTGGCCTGGCGCGCGTTGTCAAACTGGCCTCGAACGAAAATCCGCTAGGCCCATCGCCGCTTGCTGTTGACGCCATAAGAAGGAATACCGAAGATCTTAACGTCTATCCCAACGCCGGTCTCGATCTTCGCCGCGTTCTGGCGCGCGAATACGATCTCAAAATTGAAAACGTGATCGCGGGCAGCGGATCGGAAGGCATCATGTCCAACATCATTCGCGCGTTTCTGTGCGATGAGGACGAAGTGCTCACCACCGAAGCAGCATTTGTCGGATTTCAGACGCTCGCGAAGTCGCGCGGCGTCGCTTATCGCACGGTTCCGTATCGCGACTGGCACTACGACCTCCCCGCACTGGCGTCCGCTATCAATGAGCACACCAAAATCGTTTACCTGGCCAATCCCAACAACCCGACCGGTACGGTCTTCACGCGGCATGAGTTTGATGCGTTCTACCGCCACGTGCCCGAGCGCGTGCTGATCATTCTCGACGAAGCCTATTTCGAGTACGCCAAGGATAATCCGCGATATCCCGATTCCATGCACTACCGTTACGACAACGTGATCACGCTGCGCAGCTTTTCGAAAGTATACGGGCTGGCCGGAGTTCGCATCGGCTACGGTTTCGCGCACGAGGATCTGATCGCCAATCTTCTGAAAGTGAAGCTGCCGTTCGAGCCCGGAACATTGGCGCAGGCGGCCGGAATTGGGGCGCTTGCGGACAAAGCTTTCTTGCATCGTTCGCTCGAAACGAACGCTCGCGGGATGCGGCTGCTCAGCGGCGCGCTGGATGAGATGGGCGTGGCCGTCGTGCCATCGGATGCCAACTTCCTCATGACGGTTTGGCCATCCGAATCGCGGGCGGACGGGATTGTGCGCGAGTTATTGATGCAGGGGATAATTGTGCGGCCGCTTAAGTCCTGGGGCTTGCCGCAATGCGTGCGAATTTCGATCGGCACGGAAGAGCAGAACCGGGCGTGCATCGCCGCGCTCGAAGAAGTGTTGGTAAAGGAATCGTTATGCCTCAAGTCTTAGAACACACCGGCCCTGTCGCCCCAACGGACTTCCTTCCCTTAAATGGGACGGATTACGTGGAGTTCTACGCCGGCAATGCCAAGCAGGCGGCGCATTTCTATCGCTCGGCGTTCGGAATGCGGCTGACCGCTTATCGCGGACCCGAGACTGGCACGCGCGACCGGGCCTCTTACTTGCTCGAACAGGAGAAGATCCGGTTCGTGCTCACCACCCCAATGCAGCCCGATGGTCCCATTGCGGATCACATCGGACGGCACGGCGATGGTGTCCGCGATATCGCCCTCTGGGTGAACGACGCCGAATCGGCCTATCGTGAAACTACGAAGCGCGGGGCGAAAAGCGTGCGTCCGCCCGAGACCATCGAGGACAAGAATGGCGAGATTCGCATTTCAGCGATCGCGGCGTATGGCGACACGATCCATTCCTTCGTCGAGCGGCGCAACTATCACGGAGCTTTTTTCCCGGGTTTCGTTGCCGTCGAATCGGAGGACCTTGTGGCCCGTCCCGCCGGACTCAAGTATGTCGATCATATGGTGGGCAACGTCGGCTGGGGTGAGATGAATCGCTGGGTGGCGTTTTACCGGGACGTGATGGGCTTCCGCGAGTATCAGCATTTTGACGACAAGGACATCAGCACCGAATATTCCGCCCTGATGTCGAAAGTGATGGCGAACGGCAACGATCGCATCAAATTCCCGATCAACGAGCCGGCGAAAGGCAAGCGCAAGTCGCAGATCGAAGAATATCTGGAGTTTTACAATGGGCCCGGCATCCAGCACATCGCGATGGCAACGGATAACATCATCGCCACGGTGAGCCGTTTGCACGCCCAGGGGATTGAATTTTTGCGCGTACCCGCGGCCTACTACCGCGACCTGATCGAGCGCACCGGACGGATCGACGAACCGGTCGAAGAGCTGGAGCGGTTGGGAATTCTCGTTGACCGCGACGATGAAGGCTACATGCTGCAAATCTTCACGAAGCCGGTGGAGGACCGTCCGACACTGTTCTTCGAGATCATTCAGCGTAAAGGCAGCCGCAGCTTCGGCAAGGGCAACTTTAAAGCCCTCTTCGAAGCGATCGAACGCGAGCAGGCACTTCGCGGCAATTTGTGAAGCTCTGCACTTTCGAAGTGCAGACGCAGCTTGGCCGTCACCGGCGGCTCGGAGCCATAACTGAAGGCGGCATTGTGGATCTCAACTTTGCGTACGCCGCCTATCTTGCGGGACACGGCGAACGGCGGCCCCAGAAGGTTGCGGACGTTCTATTGCCCGCCAATATGCTCGAATTTCTTCAGGCGGCGGCCATGCCTCGGGCGGTGCAAGCGCTCGAGGCGGCCGGGGAGCGGGGCGTGAACGGTGAAACTATCGTTTACGCACCCGGCAATTACGCGAAAGATGGAGTCCGGCTTCTCGCCCCTTTGCCTAACCCGGCTTCCGTCCGCGATTTTTACGCGTTCGAATCCCATGTAAGAGGGGGGTTTGAAAAACGCGGCGAACCGATGCCGAAGGAATGGTACGAAATACCCGTCTATTACAAGAGCGGGCATCACCACATAATCGGGACGGACGAAGACGTTCACTGGCCTTCCTTCACCCAGAAATTCGATTACGAACTGGAACTGGCCGCCGTGATTGGGGAAGCCGGTCGCAACATCTCCGCGGCCGAAGCGCACAAACATATTGCCGGCTATACCGTGATGAACGACTTCAGCGCGCGCGATATTCAACGTCAGGAGATGAAAGTGCGCCTGGGACCGGCAAAGGGCAAAGATTGGGCCACTGCTATTGGCCCTTATCTGGTTACCCCAGACGAAATTGGCGACCCGTATAATCTCGCCATGACGGCCCGCGTCAATGGCGAGATATGGTCCGAGGGGAACTCGCGAAGCATTCACTGGACCTTCGCCCAGATGATCGAATTTCTCACCCGCGACGATGAAATCGTGCCGGGAGATCTGATCGGCTCTGGCACGGTGGGTAACGGATGCGGACTGGAACTTGACCGGTGGGTGAAGCGTGGAGACGTTATGGAGCTGGAGATTGAAAAAATCGGCCAGCTCCGCAATCGAGTGGTCTAACTTGCTGATGGTCCGAACCGCGCGCGTCAGCGAGCGGCCAGCAAGGGGTAAAATCCGGGAGCGCCGAAATAGAAGCCTAGATCCGCCGTCCCAATAGCGTCCATCTGGAAATTTCCGTTGTAATCGAGAATCCATAGACCCCCGCGAAAGACCCCCGGCCGTAGCGATCCTGAGCCATCCCAGTCCGCCACCAACGGCAGGTCTCCCGATTGGCCGTACGTGAACGTATGAGCGCGGCTATCGAGGACCATGTTTCCAGTCGTGTCCAAAAACCATTGACCACTGCGGAACACGCCAATTTTCGTGGTTCCCGAATTGTTCCAATCCCCGACTACCGGTAAGTCGCCCGCCTTTCCGAAGCTAAAAGTGAGATCGCTCT
>JALYXS010000385.1 GCA_030946965.1 Acidobacteriota bacterium | reverse complement strand
CCGGAGATCAGAGCCGCGGGCGCGTCGCCGATATTCACACCGTTGGTGGAACCGGAAATCGGGCCGCCATTGAACGGGCGGCCGTCGAGGAAATAGGCTTGATCGGCGGCGGGTGAGCGGGAGCCTGGACCCGTCGGGTGTGTTTGAACCTCATCGGCGCCCGCGTAGCCGTACTTGCCGCTGAAGGACGGATTTAATTGGACGACCGCTACCGGCGGGACGTTGAGGACACCGGGTATCGCTCCCGCCCGTGTTTGATAACAGTTCGCCCCGATAGTGTTGTTGCAGCGCGGATCGAGCGTATACGACGTCGCGTTCGTGCCGTTCTGCCAATAATAGTGTGCGTTGACGCTGTAAGGATCGCCCACGACCGTGTTCCCCGTCGTATTCGCGCCGTGCGGATCGGCGGTATAGTTCCAGAAATATTCCGATGCGGCGAACTGGCTCGGATTCGGCTCCGAATTGCACACGGCGTAAACCAGCGGATTGTCCGCCGTGGTAGCTGGAATCGGCGATCCCGCGAATCCACGTTGGAAGGTCCACAAATTTCCGTTTTTCGCGACCAGCCGCGCAAGCTCGCCACTCGCGGCGCCGAGCGTGAAATAGTCCCCGACGGCCGCGATTCCATACTCTCCCGGAAGTCCCGTCTCGACGGCGCCGCCGCAAGCGGCATCGGAAGCCGTGCAGGGCGAGAGGTCACGAGGCTCGCCATCGACAGTTACGGTTGTGCACTGATCGCCGTCTCCCGTGAATGGGTTTGCGGGACAAGCGGTGGGACCGCCGGGAGCGTCGCCCGTGCTCACAAACGCGGTATTCACCGTTCCCGTGACCATCGAATTCCAAGGGCCTCTCCCAGGCGCGGTCTCGCCATCTCCTCCATTGAAATACGGCCCTATCTCGAGCCACCCGGGAGTGTTCAACGGCGTGTTGGATTTGAGCGTACACCACCGTGCGCCGGGAGACTGCCAGCTCGCTTGCGCCGCAATCACGCAACCGGGATTTCCGTCACCAACGCATCCCGCGTTCCCGGTCTGCCCGTTCGACGTCGCGTACGGGTCGAATGCCACGGTCCATCCAACGGAACTGGCGTTGCCTCGCCAAAGCCGGTAGATCACGTGGCCATTTTCGACGCCAACTAAGTTGACGTTGAGAAAGCGGTCCGCTTGAAAATTGGGATCGAATTGCGCAATGAGCGCCGGCAAGGTGTTTGTTCCCGTCAGGCTGGTGGGGATGATACACGGCTGATTAGTCGCGGTCTGGGCGGTTCCGTTGCACGCGGGAAGGTTCTCTCCTTCTTCAAACTGTCCCGGCACGGCGGTATTCGCTGGTTCGCCATGATTGCCGACGTACTTTACTTTAAAAGGAGACACGCCGCCGCAGTAATATGTGTCGGGATCTGTCGTGTCGAATATGACGGAGTCGAAAGAGCCGCACCCATAGTTCAGATTTCTCCCGAACAGATGCGATTCACCAGTAGTGGCATCTATCCAATACAACGGTCCATTTTGCGGGAGCGCGCAGTTATACCCTGGATTTCCGGATGGACCCGCGACCGGCGTGGGACCGCATAAGTCGAATGCGCCGCTAGAAGTGAAGAAAGGATTTACGCCAAGCTGATAACTCACCTTCGCGTTCCGCACGGATACGGTATCCGTACTCGCCGTCTTCTTTCGGATCAACACGCCGAAGTTACTTCCAACATAAGTCACATTCGCGCCGTTTGTAGCCAGGCAAGCTCCCGAGAGCGTGATGTTATTCACGCCGGCCACACTTGCGATAGTGTAATCGACATCATTCACCGTGAGTGTACTTCCGTTGCCCCATGAGGTATTAAATAGATCGCCTCCGGTCCGCGTAACATTATTAGATCCATCGCAGACTACTAATCCAGTACGGCTAGCCACCTCCGGGCCGTTTGGCGGCCGGGAGCCTGGGGCCTGCCAGAGATCGACTGACTTTCCGCCGAAGGTGTAAGCCGTCGCCGTCGATGTCAGTGTCTGCTCGAACATTTTCGCGCCAAGATAACAAGTTATGCCATCAATTGTTAGACAAGCTATGATCTTGCAATCGTCCGTGTTCGTGCAGCCACTAATCATGGCGGTGATCGTTGTTTGGAAGTAATTCAGCGAATACTGGTTGCGATCGTAGCTGGGTTGGATAATGAAGTCGCCAGCGCCGTTTGACCACAGACGGCTGTCCTTGGCGCTCAAATACAGTACGGCCGTGTTATCACCGGAGACTGTGGCGTACGATCCCGAGGGATTTAGCGCGTTGCCGGGGTTGCGCCATCCCGTGGTCCGGGTATTAGTCAACGGAACCACGACACCGCCATTTCCCAAGTCGAGATACCGGTCTTGAGGCAGAGTCAGCCGGCGAATCAGCGCGCCCGTCAGGGGATCGACGAAGCTTTCGGCACGGTCTGAATAAGAAAGAGAAGGCCATGCATAATCGCCCGGATTATTCTTATCGACCGGCAAGGCGTCGGCGTAAGTCTGGCCCAGCAGAATGTTTTGGGTCTGGAATTGACCGGTAGCGATGTCGCCCGTACTCGGGCAGATCAGCCGGAAATAGTGCACGGTGTTCGCTTGCAATGCGCGAGAGTAGCGCTTATTGTCCGACGCCGTTTCAACGGCGCGTTTACCGATTACAAAATTTCTTTTCCGGCCGGAATTCACGTTATCCGCCCGGTTGTCCAGATTCGCGCCCGCGAATTTCATGGGATCGACATCATAGACCAGCGGCGCGTAGCTGCTGTTTTCGCTAACTTTGATTGAGCACGCACCGGAATCGGGAGCGGTGTACGAAACAATTGCGCGAGTGCTGGTAGCGCCTGACACCGTCACTTCCGTTATGGTTGCTTCAACGGGACAGGTTAAGAAAAAACAGAAAAGGAATAGCCTCAATCTCATTGCAGGGATCGGAAGAGAAGCGCTAAAAGGCAAGCGGCACTTATGAAAAACAATATACCAATTTCGAACGCTTATGGGTTCAGTGCAGCCCTAAACCAGCTAAACTAAAAGGGTAAGCAATGGAAAATCACAATAGTTTCGGTTGCGCGTCCATCTTGCGCGCGGCCGGCCGGGAATATAGCATCTTCCGCCTCGCGAAACTCGAAGAAGATAACATCGCCAACGTCTCGCGGCTGCCTTTTTCGACCAAGATTTTGTTGGAGAATTTACTGCGCCACGAAGACGGACGCAAGGTGCACGCAGCCGATATCGATTATGTCGCTCGCGGCGTCGGCGGTCCAAACCGCAAAGAGATCAGCTTCATGCCGGCCCGCGTGCTGCTGCAGGATTTCACGGGAGTGCCTTGCGTGGTGGATTTGGCGGCCATGCGCGACGCTCTGGCGGCGATGGGCGCCGATCCTTCGAAAGCCAATCCGCTGCTGCCCGCCGACTTGGTGATCGATCATTCCGTGCAGGTGGATAGTTTCGGCTCCAAGGATTCCTTTTCTATCAACGCCCTGCTCGAAAACCAGCGCAATCGCGAGCGTTACGTCCTGCTGCGCTGGGGTCAGACGGCGTTCCAAAACTTCCGCGTAGTTCCGCCGGATACCGGCATCGTTCACCAGGTGAATCTGGAATATCTCGCATCCGTGGTTTTCCGCGGCCAGGCGGCAACCGGATGGTCGGCCTATCCGGACACCCTGGTAGGCACCGATTCGCACACCACAATGATTAACGGCCTTGGCGTGGTCGGGTGGGGTGTGGGAGGTATTGAAGCGGAGGCGTGCATGCTCGGACAGCCGATCTCCATGCTGCTGCCCCCCGTGGTGGGATTCAAGCTGACGGGGAAGCTCGATGGCGGCTGCACCGCGACGGACGTCGTTTTGACAATCACGCAAATGCTCCGGAAGAAGGGCGTCGTCGGGAAGTTTGTGGAATTTTACGGCTCGGGGCTGAGCGCGCTCAGTCTCGCCGACCGCGCCACCGTCGCCAACATGGCGCCCGAATACGGGGCTACCATCGGCTTCTTCCCGGTCGATGCGGAAACGCTCTCCTACTTGCGCGTGAGCAATCGCGACGAGGATCTGGTGGAACTGGTCGAAGCCTATTGCAAGGAGCAGGGCCTTTTCCGCACCGACGGCATGAAAGATCCGCTGTTTTCGGATTCCCTGGAATTGGATCTGGCGACCGTGGTTCCGTCCATGGCGGGGCCGAAGCGCCCGCAGGATCGCGTGTCTTTACCTGAAGTGAAGAAGAACTTCACTGACGCGTTCAAGGACGCCACGAAGAAGCGCGCGGAAATTGTGTTCAATGGCAACAAGGACAAACTTTGCGGAGGCGCGGTCGTTATTGCGGCGATCACCAGTTGCACCAATACATCGAATCCCTCGGTAATGGTGGGCGCCGGCCTGCTCGCGAAGAAGGCCGTTCAACGCGGACTGAAGACGCAGCCGTGGGTTAAGACTAGCCTCGCTCCCGGCTCGAAGGTGGTCACCGATTATCTCGATAAAGCCGGTCTGACTCCCTACCTGGAAGCGCTTGGCTTCAATTTGGTGGGTTACGGATGCACCACTTGTATTGGGAATAGCGGCCCTCTTCCCGACGAGGTTTCCGCGGCGATTGATAAAGAAAAACTGGTTGTGGCCGCCGTCCTGAGCGGCAATCGCAACTTCGAAGGCCGCATTAACGCGCAGGTGAAGGCGAACTATCTGGCTTCGCCGCCGCTGGTTGTGGCATACGCGATTGCCGGGCGAATCGACATCGACTTGCAAAAAGACCCGCTAGGGATGGATCAATCCGGCGCGCCCGTGTTCCTGCGCGACGTTTGGCCTGGCACGCAAGAGATCCAGGATACGATCCGCGCGACTATCGATTCGGAGATGTTCCGGCGCCAATATGAACAGGCATTCGCCGGCGACGCGAACTGGAATAACCTCTCGATCCCGGCTGGAAACATCTACGTCTGGGACGAGAAATCGACGTACATCAAGCGGCCTCCGTATTTCGATCGCATGGCCGATCCGTCCGCGGCGATTGAAGATATGGGCGGGCTTCGGGTTCTGGCTCTGCTAGGCGATTCGGTGACGACGGACCATATTTCCCCAGCCGGAAATATCGCCGTCGATAGTCCGGCGGGCCGGTATCTGATTGCTCAGGGCGTGGCGCCGGCCGACTTCAACTCTTACGGCGCGCGCCGCGGAAACCATGAGGTGATGGTGCGCGGCACGCTGGCGAATATCCGGTTGAAGAATCAGCTTGCCCCCGGAACCGAGGGTCCGTGGACGGTTCACCTGCCCGATGGCGAGCAGATGTTTATCTACGATGCTTCGATGACCTACGAACAGGAAGGCGTGCCGCTGGCGATTATCGCGGGCAAGGAATACGGCTCGGGATCCTCGCGCGACTGGGCCGCCAAAGGCGTGATGCTGCTCGGCGTGCGCGTGGTAATTGCCGAAAGCTTCGAGCGCATTCACCGGACGAACTTGGTTGGCATGGGCGTGCTGCCGCTGCAATTCGCCGCCGGCGAGAATGCGCAATCGTTGAAGCTGACGGGCAAGGAGCTGTTTCAAGTGACGGGAATCCGCGAAGCTCTTGAAAGCGGCGGGCGCGCTATGGTGACGGCGGTCGCTCCGGACGGGACCGGCAAGACTTTCGAAGCACAGGTGCGGGTGGATACGCCGCAGGAAGCCGAGTACTTCCGGCATGGCGGGATTCTACCGTTCGTGTTGCGGCAGTTGGCGGGAGAACCGGTTTTGGCGAGCCAATAGTCTTCATCGCTCGGGACGCGGGCTTGCGCAACGCGTTCATCCATAAAGGCCTGATACGGCTCTACATCGAGGGCAGCGTAAAAGG
>JALYXS010000370.1 GCA_030946965.1 Acidobacteriota bacterium | reverse complement strand
ATGTTGAAGATCCCGAAACAGTTCCGGATATCTTTGTTTTCGGCCCGAACGGCTTTCATCGGCCGATGAAAGTTTCGAAAGTTGCGGCGGGTGCCTACAAGGCGAAGATTTTCGTGGGCAATACACAGGGCCTCTTCCGCATCCGGCCCCTGAAAGATTCACGAGCCTTTCCGGAAATCGGATTTTACCGGCAGGAAAGCGAGATGGCGGATTACGGCGCCAATGAGTTCTTGCTGCGGCAGATTGCGGAGAGCACGGCTGGCCGCTTCAATCCCCCCGTAGGGAACGTATTCGATTCCGGCGGGCGCGCGATTTCATCGAGCATGCAGCTTTGGCCCGGTTTGCTGGCGCTCGCGATCGTCTTAAACCTGGCGGAACTGCTGCTGCGCAAATGGAAGGGCATGGCCGAGGCGCTGGGGTTCCGTCCGGCCGAAGCGGCAGTTACGTGAAGTGCGCGGCAATCCTGACGTGCGCCGTTCTGGTCACGGCTCAATCGGCGGATTACGCTTTGTTTAAGCGCAAGCTCGATCTGATTGAAAGCGAAAAGTTGAAACCCGGCAAGCGCGTCATGATTACAGCGCGGGAGTTGAATGCCTACGTCGAAGAAGAAGTGCGCGAGATCGCGCCGCAAGGCGTTCGGGATCCGCGGCTGGAACTCGGAACGGGCCGGGCTCTGGGCTTCGCGCGGATCGATTTCCTAAAGGTGAAGCAGGCGCGGGGCAGGCCGGCGGGCTGGTTGCTGCAAAGGCTTCTCCAGGGTGAACGGCCGGTTGCGGTCACTGCGCGCATCGAATCGGGCGGTGGTAAAGCCCGCGTGGACGTCGAGCGCGTCGAGGTTTCCGGCGTGGCGATTGAAGGCGCGGCTCTCGATTTTCTGATCCAGCAGTACGTGATTCCGAATTATCCCGAGGCGAAGGTGGGACAGGCGTTTGAACTGGCGCACCACGTGGACCGCATGGAAATCACTCCGGGCAGCGTGGCGGTGTTAATTCGCAAGTGACGGCATTGTCAATATTTGACAATTATTGTTACCTAAATTATTGTGCGGATACGAACGTGAAGCTTGGCGGAGTGTTCGACAAATTTATCGCGGAGCTTCTTAAGGGTGGCCTATACCAATCTCAAAGCGAAATCGTGCGGGATGGCCTTAGGCTTCTGAAAGAGCGCGAGGAATTGAAACAACTCCGAATCGCCGAAGTCCGCAAGGGAATCGTCATCGGTAGCGAACAGGCCGACCGCGGCGAGTTCGTTGACGGTGAACGGACGTTTGCCGGCATCCGGCGGCATAGTGTAGCGCGGAAGCGCACGAAGGGATGAAGGGCTTCGTCCTCACACCGTGCGGCAAGCAGGCAGGATGTCAACGATCTTGTTTATTCATATCTGATTGTCTACCGGCACGAGACCAAGCCTTTGCAGGTTCTCCGCGTTCCCCATGCTCCCGCGATGTGCAGAGCATCCTTGAACTGGCGCCCGGGGAGCCTTGATGGCAATGCACTGCCGGCAGTACCATTCATCTATCCATGCAATCGCTTCTCGACCGCCTCACCGCCATCCCGTACACCGGCGCGCTCAGCGATATTCTCGACGAGCTTGGCTGTCCCAACCAAGTGCTCCCTCACGAGATTCAGTCCATTGCGCCGGGTCAAACGCTCGCCGGCCGCGCTCTCACCGTGACTGGCGAGCCGGCTTCCAATCTCCAGCGCGACGAATATTTTCTTCCGTTCTTAAACATGCTCGGAGCGATTCAGCCGGGCGATATCGTGATCAGCCAGCCGAACGATCATGCGGTCTCCCACTTCGGCGAGCTCTCCTGTGAAACCGCGAAACAGCGCGGCGGACGCGGAGCGGTTCTCGATGGCGGAATCCGCGATGTCGATTACATCCTGAAACTCGGGTTCCCGATTTTCGCGCGATACAGCACGCCGCGCGACATCGTTGGGCGCTGGCGGTTGAACGCTTACAACGTGCCGATCACGATCGGCCTCACCCAAATTAATCCGGGCGACTATATTCTGGGCGATCGCGATGGCGTGATCGTAATTCCCGCCGGCATCGCCGAGCAGGCGATCGCGAAAGCGGAGGAAGTAGTGCACACCGAGAACATCGTTCGGAAACGGATTCTCGAAGGCATGCACCCCGCCGAAGCCTACCGCCAGTACGGCCGCTTCTGATGGCACCACCCTACCAGTAGAGCTTCAATCCCAACTGGATCACGCGCGCCGCTTCTCCCGTCTGCACCACGGTTTGCGTCGAAGGCGGCGCAACCGCGGCGCAGCACGTCTGCGCAAATGAACTGGATTTGAAGCTTGGCGAACCGGAAGACGCGTCGCGCGGGTTATCGAAGTTCACGTGGTTGAGCGCATTGAACGCTTCCGCGCGGAATTGCAGGTAGATTCGTTCGGTAAAATTGAACTTCTTGCCGAGGCTTAAATCCACGTTGTTGAAGTTGGAGGCAACGAAAATATTCCGGCCCGCGCCATCGCCGCCCGGTGCCGGAACGGCGAATCCGTTCGCATCCTTGAACTCCAGCGGACCCGCGAACGGAGGCACTTCGTACAAGCCGGTTTGCGGCTTTGCCCCGACGATGTCCGCTCGCGATTCATGCGAGAAATTCGACGTCTTCACGCCGCTGCGAACGCTGAACGGCTCGCCGGTCATGAAGATATAAATCCCATTCAAGCTCCAGCCGCCGATTATCTGGTTCACCACGCCAGGCGCGTTTGCCGCGAACGATTTGCCGCGTCCGAACGGAAGATCGTACACGAAATTTGTCGTGAGCACCTGCGTGCGGTCGAAGTCGGAGCGGGCTCGCTCGTTGCGCCAATTCCGAATATCGGTCGGAGTGCGCGCGTTGGTCGCGCTGAGGCCGCCGCCCGACGATGCGCCTACGGGATCAACCGATTGATCGTCGATCGACTTGCCAAATGTATATGCCAGGCCCACCAACAAGCCGGAACTGAACCGTTTGCGCGCCGTGAACTGGAAGCTGTGGTAATAAGAATCGCCGCCGGAATCGAGATAAGTGATGGTTCCGAATTGCTGGTTCGGGCGCAAGCGCGCGCTGAGTGTAGTCTGCTCAATGCGTCCGGCGAAATTTCCTGCAGCGTTCAATTGCAAGTCGCTCTTGGTCGTGCTGGTATTCACGAAGCTGCTGGTGACAATGCCCTGGGCAAGTAGCGGCACCGCTTGTGGCGACACGCCCGCCGGGCAGCCGGAGCCATCGGGATTGCATCCTTTGGCATTGTTCTGCTGCAGCGCCAGGAACGAGGGCAGAATCGGGTCCGCGTTGATCTGATTGATATCGTAAGCGCGGAAGAGCCGCGTGCCGCGCCGCCCGATGTAGCCGGCCTGAATCACCACGCTGCCCGGCAGCTCATGCTGCACCGTGAGATTCCACTCATGCACGGTCGGCAACTTCAGATTCGGATCGAAAGCGGCGAGCGATGGCGCATTATTCAGCGTTACCGCGGGCAGCGTCAAGAACGACGATGGCTTGGTCGCCGGCGGCGCGAGTTCAAGCGGAAAACCTTCGCCAATGCGGATATCGGGCACTCCTTGGCACCCTGGCGTTGTGGCTCCCCCAACCGTTGCGCTGCACGAAGTAGTCAATCCAGGAACGCGCCCCGCGACTGCCGTCACCTGGAAGGAAGACACTGGATCGAAGGCAATCCCGTATCCCGCCCGAATGACGGTCTTCTGGCTATCGCGAGGCGACCAGGCAATCCCAACACGCGGTCCGATGGCGCCGAGATTATTGTTTTGGAACCAGCGATCCGCCTTGACGAAGCTGACCGGCCCTTGCGAGCCATCGACAGGCTTGTCGGGCACGTAGACTCGTCCCGCGGCCTCGCTCGGAGCGGTATTGATCTCCCATCGCGCGCCGTAATTCAACACCAGATTCTTCCGGATGCGCCACTCGTCCTGAAGAAAGAAGTTGTACTGTTTGAGGCGCGTGCCCTGGTCCCATAGAGAAACCGATTTCCCGGCGCGAAACGGCAGAAACGTGTCGCTTTTCAGATCGCCCAGGAACACCTGCGAGAGTCTCGCCGGAATGCCCAAAAGTTCATTGATCGTGCCGTTCAGGTTGTTGACATCCGTGGGATCGATGCGCGTGGGAAGCGTGAAGCCGGTGGGAGGACGCGTGGTCGCCGAAAAGCTCAAGCTCGGCGTGACGGTGATTCCGCCAGGCTGTCCGCGATTATCGTTGTGCTCGT
>JALYXS010000364.1 GCA_030946965.1 Acidobacteriota bacterium | reverse complement strand
GTCATGCCGCCTTCGATTCCCCCGGCGCGATTATCGCCGCGGAAAAACCGCCGCTCGGTTTTTTCATAGTGAATCGTATCCTGCACTTTCGAGCCGAAACTGGCGCTGCCTTCTTCGGCGAATCCGATCTCGACACCCTTCACGGCTTGCATGGAAACGATAGCTTGCGCCAATTTGCCATCGAGGCGCGAATCCCAGGTAATGTGCGAGCCAAGCCCGGCGGGTAGATTGTGCGCAATCACTTCGAAGATGCCGCCAATGGTGTCGCCGGTGCGGTACGCTTCATCGACCAGTTCTTTCATCTGCTTCTCGCGTTCGGGATCGACGCAGCCGAGAACCACTTCCGATTTTTGGCTTAGCGCGACCACTTCTTCCCAGGAAACGGAGCGTTCCAAGCGGCTATTACCAACGGCGGTCACATGACTCAACACTTCGATGCCAAATTGCGCCAGAAAGGCCTTAGCGACAGCCCCCACCGCCACGCGCGCCGTCGTTTCCCGGGCGCTCGCGCGCTCCAGAATGTATCGAGCGTCGCTGAAGTTGTACTTGATGGCGCCCGCAAGATCGGCGTGACCGGGGCGCGGACGGGTGACCGGCTTGCGTTTCGCATCGCCATTCCCGCTGTCTTCGACAGGCAGCGACTCCGTCCAGTTCTTCCAATCCCGATTCTGGATAATCATCGCGATGGGCGAGCCGATCGTTTTCGAGTGCCGCACCCCGGAAACGATGTTGACCGTATCGGTTTCGATCTTCATGCGTCCGCCGCGGCCGAAGCCCTGTTGGCGGCGCCAAAGCTCGTGGTTAATCTGGTCGAGGGCTATCGGAATGCCCGCTGGAAGGCCCGTCAGCGTGGCTACCAGACACTCGCCATGCGACTCTCCCGCGGTCTCAAATCGAAACATTCGTTCGGAATTCCCATCGTACCCTATACAGAGAAACGTTCCAGCGTTCCGATACACTCTACGATGTGATCAAACATCCGGCGGTGGTTACAATACTGGCCATCTGCTCATCGGCTGCCGCCTTCACGCAGACGACCTCCGGCAACATGGTAATTCAGTGGGACAATGCGGCGCTCCAAGCAATTCGGGACACCCATCCCGGACCTCCCATGGTCGCCAGAGCTTTAGCTATCGTTCACACGTGCATTTTCGACGCTTGGGCAGCCTATGACGACACGGCTGTCGGAACGACTTTTGGCGGTGGCCTGCGCCGTCCCGCATCCCAGCGCACGCTGGACAACAAGAACCAGTCGATCAGCTACGCCGCATATAACGCGCTGGTCGATCTCTATCCGTCCCAGAAGAGTGATTTTGACGCGCTAATGAAATCGTTGGGATATGATCCCTCGAACAAATCCGTCGACCTCTCGACTGCCGCGGGCGTCGGCAACGTGGCAGCCCAGGCGGTCCTTGAGTTCCGGCATCGAGATGGATCGAATCAGCTCGGCGATCTGCACCCGGGCGCCTATTCCGACTACACCGGATATGCGCCAGTCAACGATCCCGATCACATCAACGATCCGGGCCGGTGGCAGCCTCTACGAGTCAGCGACGGTAATGGCGGATTCGTCATCCAGACTTGCATCGCGCCTCACTGGGGCAATGTAATTCCATTTGCCCTCACCTCGGGATCTCAGTTTCGTCCTACCGCCGGTCCGGACATTGCCAAGGACACCGGTTACGTAGCGGAAACCGAGGAAGTGATCTACTACAACGCCCATCTTACCGATCGTCAGAAAGTGATTGCCGAATATTGGGCGGACGGGCCAAAGTCCGAGCTGCCCCCCGGCCACTGGTGTCTTTTTGCGCAGTTCGTCGCGCTTCGAGACAACCAGAGTGTCGACGAGACCGCCAAAATGTTTTTTGCAATGACCAACGCCATCCTGGATGCGAGCATCGTGGCCTGGGATGCCAAACGCGTTTACGATTCGGTCCGGCCCGTAACGGCGGTGCATTATTTGAAGCAAGGCAAACGAATTATGGCTTGGGCGGGTCCGGGTCTTGGCACACAAGAGATCAACGGTGAAGATTGGCAGCCGTATCAGGCGGCGACTGTAGTCACTCCGCCTTTTCCCGAATACTTGTCTGGCCATAGCATGTTCAGCGCGGCTGGCGCGGAGGTGCTGAAGTCATTCACGGGCAGCAATATCTTAGGAGCTTCTTATACGCAGCCCGCCGGCACGTCGCGTGTTGAACCGGGTCTTGTCCCGGCGGAAGATGTCGTTCTCACGTGGCCTACTTTCGCTGAAGCCGCGGATGAAGCCGGCATCTCCCGGCGTTACGGCGGAATTCACTTTATCGATGCCGATCTCGATTCGCGCATCATCGGTAAGGCGGTCGGAGCACAGGCCTGGAAAAAAGCCATGAAGCACTTCAACGGCACGGCGCAATGAACTAACGAAAGCATGCAAAGTCGTGGGGTCACGCGGCCGCGTATCGGTCCGGAAGGCCTTAACCTAGAATGCTAGTGCCGAAACATCTTCTCTAGGGTTTCGGTCAGCCACGTGTGTTTTGGCGGGTTCTGGCGCAAATAGGAATTCTGTTCCCCTATTCTGCCAGAGCCGCTTTTAACTTCTCTTGGAATCGTTTTATTGAAGTCACGCAGTTTGAGGTTCGTCGTCAGCCGCGGTTACCGCTCCGCTACCATCGTCTTCGTGGCTGCGGTACGAGGAAAGCCGAATTCCCGTTACCTTGGCCAGCATCGATAAAGCCGAGAGTCGCGATTGTTGCCGCCATTCGTTGCCGTGCTTCCGTTGGCGATGAATCCAAAGTTCACATCACTTCCGTTGCGGGGTTCGGTGAATGGGGAGAGGGGTCGCGCTCGCGATCCTAGAGCTCGATCCGTTTAGCTCGTAAGAACCGCGAGTCCGCGAATGTAACTCGGTCTTTGTGTCGTACAGCCTCGGGAATGATCTTTCGGCCAAGACTGCCACGCGCGCCGCAGTTTCCCGGGCAATCGCGCGTTCCAGAATGTACCGGGCATCGCTGAAGTTTCGCATCGCCACTCCCGCTGTCTTCGACAGGCAGCGACTCCGTCCAGTTCTTCCAATCCGATTCTGGATAATCATCGCGATGGGCGAGCCGATCGTTTTCGAGCGCCGCACCCCGGAAACGATGTTGACCGTATCGGTTTCGATCTTCATGCGCCCGCCGCGGCCGAAGCCCGGCTGGCGGCGTCAAAGCTCGTGGTTAATCTGGTCGAGGGCTATCGGAATGCCCGCTGGAAGGCCGGCAGCGTGCTACCAGGCACTTGCCATGCGACTCTCCCGCAGTCGCAAATCGAACATTTGTCCAGAATTCCCATCGTACCCTAAGTGGCAGGAATCACTGAGAAGCTCCCAGGCTCTCGATAGGCATGACGGAATGGAAGGTTCTGGG
>JALYXS010000358.1 GCA_030946965.1 Acidobacteriota bacterium | reverse complement strand
TGGTAAAGGATGTTCGGCCCGAAGTTGGCGATGAACAGATCCGAGTTGCCATCGTTGTCGTAGTCCGCCGCAACGCAGCCGAATCCCCAGCCGCTCCCGGGCACGTGGGCAGCCTCGGTGACGTCCGTGAAGGTGCCGTTTCTGTTGTTCCGGAATAGGTAGTTGCGGTGCGATTGAACCGGCTTCTTGCCCTGCAATTCCGCAAGCGTGGCGCCGTTGACGAGGTACAAATCCATGTAGCCGTCGTTGTTGTAATCGAACCAGCATGCGCCGCTGCCGTTCACTTCCAGCACGTAGTTTTTTTTCTCCCCCCCGGCGATAATCAGCGCTTTCAGTCCCGCCTTCTCCGTCACGTCTTGAAACTTTACGCTGGGTGTCCCGGCCAGTAGGAAGGCGGCAAGTGCCAGGAGACTAACGGAGATGAAACGGATCATGGAGTCTTGCTTTCGCGCGCCCGAAGCTCCTGCAAGATTTGCGTCTGCTCCGCCGCCAGCGTTTTTTCGCCAAGGCGCGCATACACCCGCGAGAGCTCATAGTGCAACTGCGAATTATCGGGATGGGCGGCGAGCGCCGCTTCGAGGATCGAACGGGCCCCCGAGATATCTTTCGTCAGTATCATGTCTCGCGCCCCACCCAGGGCCGCCGTGACATTATTCCGGTCGATCGCAAGCGCGCGCTGGTAAGTTTCGAGCGAGGCGGCGTAGTCGCCCTGCTTCTGTTGCACCTCCGCTAATCCGAGCAGACCATCGATCTGGCCCGGCGCGAGCTCGGCGGCGCGCGCAAACAGTGGTCCGGCATCCCGATATCGCCCGAGCCTCGCCAATTGCTGCGCTTCGGCCAGGTGAGCCTGAGCGAGTGCCGGAAAGAGCTTCAACCCATCCGCGGCCACTTCGAGCGCGGCAGCTTGTTGTTCGGCCGCGTTCAGCGCTTCGACTAATAAGAAGTACGGCTTTGGATCTCCGGGGGCGAGCCGGACCGCATCCCGCAATACCGGAATCGCCCGTCCTGCGGCATTAGTGCGTAGATAGGCCAAGCCGAGCATATTGAGGGCGCGGGCGTTGACGGGCTGAAGGGCGCGCCACTTTTCGAGCGGCAGCATGGCGTCGGCATACCGTGCCTGCAACACGTAGGCAACCGCGAGCGCGGAATTGGAGTCAGACAGGTCTGGAGCGAGCCGCCGCGCCGCTTCCAGGTATGCGGTTGCCTCGCTTGGCCGCCCCAACTTCAGCAGCGCCAGGCCCGCATTGTATTGCGCCTGAAAGAAACTGGGATCCCGCTTCGCGGCCGTCTGGAAAGGCTTGAGCGATTCCGATTGCAGCCCCGCGCCCGTGAACGTGAGTCCCAAGGCCACCAGGACGTCGGGGTCGAGAGAGGGGTTGTTGAGCAGCGCCTGGCGGATGCGCATGGCATCCTCGGCCGCGCCGCTGGCCAGCTTTTGCGAACATTGCAACAACATCTCCACGGATTCGCGATCCGCGCTCTTCAGACGCACGCTCTCGGCGAATTCCCTTCGCGCGTTTTCGGAATCGCCCAACTGCTGATAAATGCGCCCCAACCGGTAGTGCAAAGCGCCGTCCCACTCCGCCTGGCGAAGTGCGCGCTCCGTCATCGACTTTGCCTTGTCGATTTGCCCCGCGTCCAGGTATGCTCTACTCAACTGCGCGGCGGCGTCGAAGATAGTCGGGATGTTCACCGCGATCGGCTCCAGCCATTCCACGGCTTCGACCGGCTTCGATTCGAGCAATGCGATGCGGCCCAGGTAATAACGCGATTTCGACGCGTACGAAGACGTTCTCGTCAATCGCAGAAATTCCTGCCGCGCCGCCGCCAGATCGCGCCGTCCAAACAGTTCGGTCCCATTTCGAAAAATCTGATCGGATGATTCGGGCCAGACCGAAATCGCAAAAATCAGCCAAGCTGACGCGGCGAGAAGTCGAGGAGCCATGGCCAAATGTGGTGTTTATATCCTAACCCACCGCTGGGGGCTGTCTGGGGTGCGTATTTCCCGCTTGCTCTAGTCGGAACACGGTGATAATCTTTACACCAGCTTTACTTTTGTTGTCAAGGAGAGCGCTAATGTTATTCCGTCGCGATAATTATTTGACCCCGTTAGTGTCTGCTTTGGCTCTTGTGGCCATGGCCGTCTTTCCGTCCCGCCTCGCCGGCCAGGCTACCGAGCTGGGAACCGTCGCCGGCACCGTTACCGATCCACAGGGCGCTTTGGTGCCCGCGGCCAGTGTGAAAGTTACCAATACAGGAACGGGCGTGACCCGCGAGGTCACGAGCGACAGCCAAGGCGCTTTCGCGGCGCGCTCGCTGGTTCCCGGAACATACTCGGTGGAAGTGACGGCGCCCAGCTTTCAAAGGCAAGTGCAGAACAACATCAAGCTCGATGTCGGCGCGACCGCCACTCTGGATTTCCACCTCACGGTCGGACAAGTGACCGATCAGGTTCAGGTCAACGCCGAAGCCGTGCTGCTCCAAACCGAGGATAGCAACGTCGGTACGGTTATCGAAAACGCGCAAGTGGTGGAGCTTCCGCTGAACGGGCGAAACTTCAACAACTTAACGCGGCTCACTCCCGGCGCCGTTCGGGGTACCAGCGCTGGCGCCGAGACCATTCAGGGTGAGACGTTCGCCGTTGCCGGGGATCGAAGCGATAACACCTATTACTCGTTAGACGGCATGTTTAACAACGGGACGTTCTTCAAGACCGCCGCGATCCACCCGTCGATCGACGCCATCCAGGAATTTAAGATTCAGACCAATACGAATGCGCAGTACGGAGCGGCAGCCGGCGCCAA
>JALYXS010000350.1 GCA_030946965.1 Acidobacteriota bacterium | reverse complement strand
TCTGCGTCACAATTAGGGGCGTAGGTTTAACGGCAGACCAGCGGTCTCCAAAACCGCGAGTGGGGGTTCGAATCCCTCCGCCCCTGCCAGTTCCGTTTAAGAAAAACTATGGCAAACGAGTTAGAATCGATCAAGAAATGGCCCCAAAATACGCGCGATTACATTGGCGAGCTGCAACTCGAAATGAAACGCGTTACTTGGCCCACGCGCAAGCAGGTGGAGTCCACCACGGTAGTCGTGATTTTCTGCGTATTCGCATTCGCGGCTTACTTCAAGCTGGTCGATTCGGTCGTCAACGGAACCATCGTTAGACTCTATAGCGCTTTATCTAAGTGAACGTATTATCCATGTCCGAGATGCCCGGCGACGAACTAGAAATTCCAGAAGAGAACGGCCAGAGCGATTTGGCCGGGCAGCACAACGGGCATCATGACCCGCTTCCCGAGGATATTCCGCAGGCAGATGGCGATGCCTCTCCGATAACGCCGGAAGAGGTTCCAGAGCCTCCGGCGGAAGAAAATCTGAAGAAGTGGTTCATTGTCCATACCTACTCGGGGTTTGAGCACAAGGTAGCGGAATCGTTGCGCAGCCGCGCGGAAGCTTTTGGATTCGATCGCGCGATCGGTCAGATTCTGATTCCCACCGAGGAAGTGGTTGAGCTCCGGAACGGCAAGAAGGTCACCAGTAAGCGGTTGGTTTATCCGGGCTACGTTCTCGTCGAGATGGAAATGAACGACGACTTGTGGCATGCCGTGAAAGCGACGCCGCGCGTCACTGGTTTTCTCGGCGGCGGAAATTCGCCGGTCCCTTTGAGCGCCGACGAAGTAAATCAGATCCTCTATCGTCAGGCTTCCTCGGCCGAGCGCCCGCGGCCAAAACTCAATTTCGAAAAGAACGAGAATGTCCGCATTGTGGACGGGCCGTTCACCAACTTCTCGGGCAAGATCGACGAAGTCAATCAAGAGCGCAATACGTTGCGCGTTTTAGTTACGATATTCGGGCGCGCGACTCCCGTTGAACTCGATTTCCTGCAAGTAGAAAAGACATAACATGGCAAAAAAAGTTACTGGAAACGTTAAGCTGCAGATTCCCGCCGGCAAGGCCACTCCCGCGCCCCCAGTCGGTACGGCGCTCGGACCGCAAGGCGTCAACATCATGGATTTTTGCAAGGCGTTCAACGCCAAGACATCGAGCAAAGATCAGGAAGGGCTGATTATCCCGGTGGTCATCACGATCTTCTCGGACCGATCGTTCACCTTTATCACCAAGACGCCGCCCGTGCCGGTTTTGATCAAACGCGCGGTTGCGATTGCGAAAGGTTCGGCCGAGCCGCACAAGACAAAGGTCGGCAAGATAACGGAGAAACAGATTGAGGAAATCGCGAAAATCAAGATGCCCGATTTGAACTGCTTTAGCGTGGAATCCGCGATCCGCTCCGTTAAGGGCACGGCCCGCAGCATGGGCGTGGATGTAGTTTAATCCACGCCTAAGTCACGCCGCCGAATACACGCGGCGGGCCCGATTAGCCAATTTCGGGGAGAATCTCTTCGACCTTCAAACCGGCGGGCACAATTGCCGGAATCTCATACTTCACCAATCCCCGCCGCACTTCTTCCATCGCGATCACTGTCGATTTCTTCGACGACGTCGGTAGCACCGGGCGGGAGCCGCCCTGCAACTGCCGCGCTCGTTTCGCCGCTACAATGATGAACCGGTAGGTGCTTTGATCCGGATCGTCGGGAATGGTGCAGTGGGAATTGTTCTTGGGTGGTCGTTCCGGCATAGTGAATTACCTCAAAAATGTTTCTAAAATCGGGCGGATTCGATCTTCCATGCGGCCGCGCCGCACACGCTCGCCGCAAACGATTCCGCTTAGCGTGTTGACGGAATGCTCCAGGTCGTCGTTAATCAGCACGTAATCGTAATTGTGATAATTCCGAATCTCCCGCGCCGCGTCGCGCAACCGCCGTTCGATCACCGAATCCGGGTCTTCGCTACGCGCCCGCAGCCGCTGTTCTAGAATCTGGCGCGAGGGCGGCAATACGAAAACCGTAACCGCCTCCGGGAGCTTGCTTTTCAATTGTCGCGCACCTTGCACGTCAATGTCGAGCACCAGATCCTTTCCCTCGCGCCCCGCTTGTTCCAGAGCGCCGCCGTGAGTGCCGTAATAGTTGCCGAAAACTTCGGCATGCTCGAGAAATTCGTCCCGCGCGATCCGCTCCTCAAAGTCTTCGCGCGTCGTAAAATGATAGCTTTCGCCGGGCACCTCGTATCCGCGGCGTTTTCTGGTCGTGTAGGAAACCGAAAATAACAAGCCGGGCACTACTTGAAACAGCCTGCCCACGAGCGTGGACTTGCCCGACCCGGACGGCGCCGAGATGATGAAAACGGTCGTCATGTTGTCATTCGATGTCATTCGATGTCATTCAATGTTGAGAGCCTGTTCGCGAATTTTATCGATTTCGGATTTCGCCGCCAGCGCCAAATCGGTGATCGACAGGCCCAGGTCGCCCAGACCGCCGGTCTTCGAGAGGATCGTGTTGGCTTCCCGGTTCATTTCCTGCAAAAGGAAATCCAGCTTTTTGCCGGTTTCGCCGCCTTCATGCAGCAGCGCGTCCACTTGCGCGGCGTGCGTTTTTAAGCGGATCAGCTCTTCGCTGATGTCACCGCGGTCCGCCAGCAAGGCCGCTTCCTGGGCAATCCGGTACGGCTCAACGGTCGAATTCCGCAAGAGCTCTCCCAGCCGTTCCTTGAGGCGTTTTTCAAAGGCCGCCGTTGCGCCCGAGCGAATGGTTTCCATGCGCGCCGCCAGATCCTGAACGTTCGTCGAACGCTGGTGCAGCTCCTTGGCGAGGACAGCCCCCTCACGCTCCCGAAAGTCGTTCAGAATGCAGATTGCTTCGGCAGTAGCGGCTAACAACCCCGCCTCGAACTCGGGACCGATGCCGTCCGCCGCAGCCACCTGGAACATGCCCGGAATACGCAGCGCCACGTTCAGATCCGGCTTGCTTTCAACGCCAAGACTCTCTTTCGCATCGGAAAACGCGGTGAGCCACGCGCGCAATAATTCGCGATTCAGCTTGGATTCGATGCGGTCTTCGCGCCTTAACGAAACAGTTACGTGAACGTGCCCTCGTAAAACGCGGCTCTTAATTGCCGATCGCATCGCGTGCTCGAAGCCGTCCAACTGCGGCGGCATGTGGAAGTGCAGATCGAGCGCGCGATGGTTCACGCTTTTCAAGCTGACGACCAGTTCGCCACCGGGAAGCGTCTTGCGGATTCTCGCGAAACCGGTCATGCTGCGGATGCTCCGGTTCACAAGTCCACCGTCGCGGCGGAAGACAAATACTGCAACTCGTGCAGCCGCTGATAGATACCTCCCCCGTTAACCAGTTCCTCGTGCGCGCCGATCTCCGAAATCCGGCCTCCGTCTATCACCACGATTTTATCGGCGCGCCGGATGGTCGATATGCGGTGCGCGATCACGATCACC
>JALYXS010000340.1 GCA_030946965.1 Acidobacteriota bacterium | reverse complement strand
TCCAACGTCCGGCTTACACCCGCCTCAAGCGGCGTCCGATTGACATCGCCCAGGTATGCACGCAATTGAGAGCCGTCCATCCGGTAAGCCACCGGCACTTGCGGGCCTCCGACCCGAATCAGGTCCTTCGCTCCTGGCCGCAGCTTCTCGAGCAGGCGGACAAAGTCTTCCATGCCAACCACCGAGCCTTCCAGGTTAAAAACGTGCGCGCCCTCAGTATTCGACAGCAAACACCGAATAAATGTGTCCGCAACGTCCTCCACGTACTGCATATCCATGAAGCCGCTCAGCCGGATCTGAAACGGCTCTTTGTGCGCAACGGCTCGAATGGCGAGCGTCGGATCGGCTGTTAAACCGCGATCGCGCCCGAGGCCATATACCGTCCACGGGCGCAGCCCGACACTGGAGATACCGTTAACGGCGTGGAACGCGCGCGCATTTCCTTCATTGGCTTGCTTGAATACGCCGTACTGCGTGGAGGGCCGGAGCGGATCGTCTTCGCTCAATTTACCGCTTCCATAGGATTCCTCGGGTCCCCAGACCGCCGATGAACTGGCGTAAACCACGCGAACGGAGCGGCCGGCATCGCGCGCGGCCTCGAACACGTTCAAGGTCCCAATCACATTCACCAAGCCGCCCTCGACCGGATTCGCCTGGCAAAAGGGCATCAATTGCGCGGCCAAGTGCATGATGTGCGTGATGCCTTCGCCTTTCACCAGCGACTTCACCGCGGCGGTGTCTTCGATTCGCCCCGTGCGTCCCACCGCTTTCGAGGCCAGTTCAGCGGACGCAATCATCCGCAAGCGCGCGTTGCCGGGCTCTACGTCAAAGGTGGAGACATCGATACCGCGCTCGATCAGTTGTTTAACGACCCACGATCCGATGCAGCCTTGAGAGCCCGTTACTAAAACTCGCATATTAGGGCAGGATATCAGCCCGGAATTCAGCGCGAATAAAAATAATCGAGGAATGTCAGCATGAAAAGTACGATTCCGCCTCTGGCGGCGATCCCGGAAACGATGTGCCTGTCGTGAATTTTGTCCGAATGCTACCATGATGGCCGCACGATGCCTGTCCGAGTAATTGGCGGAGGCCCCGCGGGAGCTTCGGCCGCGATCGCCGCCCGTATCGAGGGCGCGACTGTCGAAATCTTCGAGAAATCCGTTTTCCCGCGCCACAAAGTTTGCGGCGAATTCCTTTCTCCCGAGATCGCGGACACTCTCGATCGGCTTGGTGTCTGGCCCGCTTTTGAAGCGCTCGCGCCGCCGCGTATTTCGCGCGTCCACCTCGCCATCGAATCTTCCGAGAAGCGATGGCCTCTCCCCGAACGGGCCTACGGTTTGAGCCGGTTCGCGTTTGACGATTTGTTGCTGCGCCACGCGATCGAGAAAGGCGCCCAAGTGCATCGGGAAAGCTGTGGAAACCCCAATCGCGGTTCACAACATGCCGCCGCCGTGATTGCCCACGGACGCAAGGCAAGCGCCCCTTCAGGCTCGCGCTTGTTTGGATTCAAAGCGCATTTTACCGGTCCCCCAAGCGACGCAATCGACCTTTTCTTTTTCGGCGGATGCTATGTGGGGGTAAGCGCCATCGAGAATGGCGCCACCAACGTGTGCGGCCTGGCTCCCGAATCGTTATTGCGCGCCAGGAATTTTGAAGTGGAATCGCTCTTTGCCCTATCGCCGCTCCTCGCCGAACGCGTCGCCCCGCTTACACGCGCCATGCCTTGGCTTATCACCGGCCCGCTGATTTACCGCGACAGCTTCCACGTGCAAACCAATCCCGGCGAGTATCTTGCCGGCGATGCGCTCGGATTCGTCGATCCATTTACCGGCTCGGGGCTGCTCGCGGCCGTTACCACCGGAAGCATGGCCGGGATTGCCGCCGCGCGCATTCTGCCCGTCGAGCGGCACATGCTCGATTGTAAGAAGGTGCTGGGATCGCAGTACGGAACCGCCGCGCTATTCCGGCTTGCGCTCTCTTGGGGACTCGCGGAAAAACTGGCGCCGCTCGTTCCCGGCCGGTT
>JALYXS010000314.1 GCA_030946965.1 Acidobacteriota bacterium | reverse complement strand
TGCGAAACGTTGATCACCATGCCGAGGCGATTCATTTCGCGAATCACGGCGCGGCCGTGGTCATTCAACCCGTGCCATTTAGGCGGCGCGCAACCCGAGTCCGCATAGTTGTTGGCCCAGTTGTGCGCGGGTAGCTGCGCGGAACGCAGGCCCAAGCGGTATAGATCGCGCAGCACGCCGAGATCGCCACCTAGATCGAAGCTGCCTTCAAGATCGAGCACCGCGGCAATCCTGCCCTGCTTGCCGATGCGTTCGATGTCGTCCGCATTCAGCGCGAGCTCGATGATGCTCCGGTTGTTCGCAAGCTGCGTCAAGGCAAGGTCTATTAACCGCATCGTTTGCTTGGTTTCGTAACGTCCCGGATAGTAATTCTCGGTGACGAAAATCGAGAAAAACATGGCGTCGACGCCGCCTTCTTTAGCGCGCGGCAGATCGAACTGCCCATCGGGGACGCGCTGCCCGATGTCGCCACCTCGATAGAACTGGCGGTCGATGACATGCACGTGCGCATCGAAAACGAATGCGTCTTCGTGCAGCTTGCGGCCCCGATCGGAAACTTCAGCGGCGAAACACAATCCGGCGAGCGCGAGCCACTGCCATCTAATTCGCATTTCAGGAGCATTATAATGGCTTCGAATTAATCTGAAATGAATTAACATGCCTCGACCTCAACTCGCCGCCGTCACGACGGTCTATCGCAACCTTTCACACACGCAACACATCGTAGACCGATTTCTCGAGGGCTACGGTTGGAATGGCACGCACCACTATCCGCCGATGGATCTGGTTGCGCTTTACGTCGATCAGGTTGGCCCCGACGACCTGAGCCGCGAACGCGCGGCGAGGCACCCGCAGATGAAAATCTATCCTTCCATTGCCGGCGCCTTAACGCGCGGAACCGGCAAGCTGGCGGTGGATGGCGTCGTGCTTGTGGGCGAGCACGGCGACTATCCACGCAACGAACGGCATCAGACCAAGTATCCGCGCTACGAATTCTTTCAGCAGATCTTCGAGGTTTTCCGGTCGAGCAACCGCTCAGTTCCCGTGTTCAACGACAAGCACCTTTCGTGGAGTTGGGATCACGCTAAAGAGATCTACGACACGTCTAAGAACATGGGATTCGCGTTTATGGCGGGCTCGAGCCTGGCCGTCACCTGGCGGATTCCCTCCGTCGAGATGCCGATGGGAACGCAAATTCGCGAAGCGTTGTGCGCCTGTTATGGCGGCGTGGATAGTTACGACTTCCATGGTCTCGAAACGCTGCAATGCATGGTGGAGCGGCGCAAGGGCGGCGAGAGCGGCGTCAAATGGCTGCAGGCGTATCGGGGCGAGAATTTCTGGAAAGCGCACGAGCAAGGCGTCTGGTCCCGCAAACTTATGGAAGGGGCGCTGTGCCGCAGCCATACGCTGAAGCCGGCGCGCGCGGGGTTCAACGATATTTTTCCGACGCTCGATCAGATGAAGCAGCTGGCCAAAGATCCGGTCGCGTATCATTACGAGCACGCCGACGGCTTGAAATGCACAATGATGCTGCTGAACGGGATGATCGAAGATTTCAATTTCGCGGCGGATATCGTGGGCCGGACCGAGCCGTTCTCGACACAAATGTATCTGCCGATGCCGCCCGCGCGGACGAGTCTGGCGAACTTTTTCAGCCCTCTGGTGAACAACATGGAGCAGATGTTTTTGACGGGCAAGCCGGCGTATCCCGTGGAGCGGACGCTGCTGACGACCGGGCTTACCGCCGCCGGCGTGGAGAGTTTGTACATCGGGCAGAAGCGATACGATACGCCGCATTTGAGCGTGAAGTATCAAGCCCCGAAGGAGTCCACATTTTGGAGAACGTAAGGCGTGAATATGGCGCGCGCACGTTCATGCCCTCGCGGACACGTGTCCACACGAGTGTGGACACGGCAGACACGAGTGTCCGCGCCACAACGGAGGTCACCACATGCTAACCCGACGGGCATTTATCGGCTCGGTAGCGGTTGCCCCGCTAACAGCCCAGCAGACACCCAAGCGCATCGCGATCGTCACCACAATCTACCGGTATCTCTCTCACGGCCAGCATATCGGCGATCGCTTCCTGGTCGGCTATCCGCATAACGGCGAGTGGCATCACCCCAACATGAAGGTGGTCTCGCTCTATGTCGACCAAAAGTCCGACGGCGATCTCAGCGCCGAGCGCGCGCGGGAATTCGGCTTCAACGTCTATCCATCGATCGCCGAAGCCCTACGTTGCGGGGGCGACCGTCTGGCCGTCGATGCCGTTCTAATTGTCGGCGAGCACGGGGACTATCCGAAGAACGAGAAGGGCCAAATCCTTTACCCGCGCTACGAATTCTTCAAGCAATGCACAGACGTTTTCGAGAAAGACGGTCGCGCCGTACCGGTCTATAACGACAAGCATCTTTCCTACAGCTTCGAAAAAGCGAAGGCGATGGTCGATTCGTCAAAGCGCATGCGCTTCCCGATGCTCGGCGGTTCTTCGCTGCCCGTTACTTTTCGACTTCCGGATATCGAGCTTCCGATGAACTGCGAAATAGAGGACGCCCTGATGGTCGGCAACGGCGGTTCCGATCCAATGGATTTCCACGCGCTCGAAGCGATGCAGTGCATGGTGGAGCGCCGGAAGGGCGGCGAGACGGGCGTGAAAGCAGTTCAGATGGTTGAAGGCGAAGCGGTTTGGAAAGACCCGCGCTGGTCTAAAGAGTTGCTGATCTCGGCGCTTTCGCGAAGCGACAGCCCGCAAGGCATGACTGTTGTGGACGGGCGCACGGAAGGCCTGGTCTCGTCAGGGCAGCTTCCCAAAATCGTGCGCAATCCAGCGGCTTACTTTATCGAATATCGCGACGGGTTGAAAGCAACGCTGTTGATGCTGGATGGAGCGGTGCTCGATTTCACGTTCGCGGCGCGCGTGAAGGGCAAGGGCGTGCAATCGACACAATTTTTTCTGACACCGGTGCCGAACGTAACCTACTCCGCGTGTCTGGTAAATAAGATCGAGCAGATGTTCGCGACGAACGCGGCGCCTTATCCGATTGAGCGAACTTTGATTGTGAGCGGGATGCTCGAGAGTTGCCTGACTTCGAAAGTTCAAGATCACAAGCGGCTGGAAACGCCGCATTTGAGCGTGAACTACCGGCCGCCGGCGAACTCGCAGTATTGCAGAACATAGTGTGGCGCACGCACTCCTGCGTGCCGCCACATTGCCTGATCTATTTGGAATTACCGACCATAGCTCCTACCAGCACGAGGTGAACATCCATCACATTCGTGTTCGTCGGCCCGGTGATCACGAGATCGTTCAACTTCTCGAAGAAGGGGTACGCATCGTGATCCGCCAGCGCGGTTTGTGGCGACATCCCCAGTTTTTCCGCGCGCGCAACTGTGCGGCCGTCGGCAATCGCTCCAGCGGCATCGGTCGGCCCGTCCGAACCATCGGTACCCGCGCTTAGTACGACGACATTTTGCAGCCCCGCAATATCGATGGCCGCCGCCAAGACGAACTCCTGATTGCGTCCGCCTTTTCCATGCCCGCTCATGGTGACGGTGGTTTCGCCTCCCGTGACAATGCACGCCGGGGGCGCCAGCGGCTTGCCGGAATGGCGGATCTCCTTCGCAATTGCGGCGTGCATTCGGGCAATATCGCGCGTCTCTCCTTCAACGAAACTCGACAGCAGCATCGTCCGAAAGCCCAACGTTTTTGCGCGCGCGACGGCCGCTTCGAGCGCCTGCCGATTGCTCCCGACAATCACGTTTTGGGTCCGCTCGATCAGCTTTGGCGTTTCTAATAGAAGGCCGCGCTCGCCGGCTTCGATGCGCTCCCGCACGCTAGGCGCCGCCCTGTTCCAAATCCCGTATTTTTCGAGAACGCTCCGCGCCGATTTATAGGTCGATGCATCGGCAGCAGTGGGTCCCGATCCGATCACATCCAGATCGTCGCCAATCACATCGGAGAGCATCAGCCCGATCACGGTGGCCGGCGACGCTATTCGCGATAGCTGCCCGCCCTTGATGCGGGAAATATGTTTCCGGACGGCATTGATCTCGTGAATGTTCGCGCCGCTATCGAGCAGCAGTTGCGTGGCGCGTTGTTTTTCCGCCAGCGTGACCGGCTCGGCGGGAAGTGGAAGCAGCGCGGACGCGCCGCCGGAGATCAGGCAAATCACCAGATCGCGTTCGCCGGCCGCAGCCGCAATCTCCGCGATCCGGCGCGCGCCGCGTTCTCCGTTCGAATCCGGAACGGGATGGCCGCACTCGTTGAGTTCGATGTGGCGCAGCTTGCGCACATGGCCGTACTTAACGTTGATCAGGCCGGATCGAATGCGGCGGTCAAGTATCTGTTCGACAGCATACGCCATGGCTGCACCGGCCTTCCCCGCCCCCACGACGAAAACATTGTCGAAATGCTTTAGCGGATAGCGAGCGCGCCCGGCAATCAGCGCGCCGCCGGATAACCGGAGGTGACGGCGCACGGCCTCGGCCGGGTCCGCTGCATTCAGAGCCGCTCGAAAGATCGCCATCGCGTGGCGGCGCAGTTGGGCTTCCTTCACTGAAACAGAGCCAGACCCAGCACCGATTCGACGGTCTCAGCCGGATCGTCCGCCGTCGCCTCGATACGAAAATCCGCGAGGCAATACTGTTCCCGCCGTTCTCGAAAAAGCTTCTCGAAGGCCGCGGGATCTCGCGCCAATGGCCGTACGAGATTGCTCGCTACCCGCCGCTGGACCGTATCGAATGGGCAATCGAGCCACACGCTCACGCCGTTGTTGCTCAGCAAGGCGAAATTTTCGGGCTGGACGAAGGCCCCGCCGCCCAGCGCCAGCACGGCGGGAATACCGCACTCAATGCGCCGCACGCGCGCGCGGATCGCGGCCGTCTCTATTTCGCGGAACTCCGCCTCGCCGCGCGTTTCGAAAATCCGGGCGATGGAAGTTTTTTCGCGCGCCTCGATGTCGTTATCCACGTCGTAAAAATTCCAGCCGATGCGCTCGGCCAGAAGCCGTCCGACGGTTGTTTTTCCGCTGCCCATGAACCCGACCAGATAGATGCCCGGCGTCCGTTTGAGCTTCAGAATCATTGGTCAATTACTTTATCAAAGCTGGCTTGGGATGCCGTTTTATGCGGTCGAGACATTGATCTCCCACGCAGGAGTAGGTGCGCCACATTGCCTGCCTCGGAACTATGCCGCCGGCTGAAATAAGCGAAAGATAAAATATGTCACTTCGTCCGAGGATCTTGAAATCCACGGGCCCAGGCTGGTCGAGGATAGCACCAGTATTAGAGCGATAAACCCAATTCGCGCCAGCTCGTTGTACACCACGACCGGTATTCGCGCCGCCAGCAGCAGCTTCGACCCATCGAGCGGCGGGACCGGAAGTAAGTTGAAAATCGCCAGGTAAATGCTCAATCGCGCGGCTTGCGCCAGGAATTCCGCCAGCGGCAGATACATTCGCACGGTAGCGACCGATAGCGCGGCCAACACAATCGCGAACAAGACGTTGCTCACCGGTCCCGCGACGGCAACCAGCGCCAGTCCATTCAACCCGAAGCGCAGCTTGGCGGGATTGGTATGCACCGGCTTGCCCCAACCTATGAAAAACCCGCCCAGCAGACTCGTTGCGAATGGCAGAATCGTGGTGCCCAGCCAATCGACGTGAGCCAAGGGATACAACGTGACACGTCCTTCGAGCGCGGGCGTATCGTCGCCCAGCTTGGTCGCAACCCATGCATGCGCGAACTCGTGCGGAGTCGTTAACATCCACAAGATCGCGACGTTGATCAGCGCCAGTTCGAAGTGCATCGCGTTACCGGCGCTGCAACACGGCGGCCCACATCGCCAGAAGCACGCCCACAGTGAGAATTGCCGCCGTCGTCACTTGGCGCAAACCGCGGTGATGAATTTTCCATCGGCACTGACGTTTTCGTCGAGCACCCTCAAGCCAGCGTGTTCCGTTAGGAGCCAGCGGAACGCTTCCGGCGTATAGATGTACTGAAAATTCATGAATATGCGTTCGCCGCGCGCCACTACGATTTCCGAACCTGAAACGGTAATGCGCAAGTCGCGATGCGCGTGAAAGCGCTTGGTAATCATGAATAGGCCGGGATGGCGGTCGTCCCGCTTTTGCTCAAACTTGAGTTGGCCGTCCTCTTCCGCGATGCCTATGCTGGACAGCAAAGCAAAGGCGAATTGGCGCGAGCGAGGTTGATCGAACGCCGCAAGGGTATCCTCCGCATATAGCGAGCCATCGATCAAGAGCCGGTCGCCCGCGTGCATGCAGTCGGCGAGACTTCTGGCTATCTCAAGCGGGTCGAACCCGCCCAGCGAATTGCCCGCCATCAGAAACAGCTTTGGGGATTCGCACGCATCGGAGGCGAGCACCATGTGCATGGGGCTCGAAATGTCGGCCTTAATGCCGAGCACTTCCACTTCGTCGTCTTCGGCGTCGGAGCACGCGGTTTCGAGAAGCGCTTGGCTGGCGTCCACCGGGAAATACTGCACATCGTGGCCGGCGGTCTTGAGCGCTTGGATAAGCACGCGGTCCTTGGAGCCGTCCCCCGCTCCGAAACTGACGACAGGAACGTTTTTTTCAAAATGACTAGTAATTTCGCGCGCTCTGTCACCGAGCAAGCCCCAAGCGGAACGAAGATTCTGGTAGGCGGCGTCTTGCGAGAGTTCACGCCAGGCCTGCACCGACAACGGAAACCAGTAGAAAAATTTTTCCGGCAGATCGCGGGCTTCCATCGACTCGGTAAATTCATGTGCGATTTCCGCTTCGGTCAACAACACTTCTATATTCATGCTCTTTCAGCTTAAACTGCCAAAACCGGCTTGTCCTGTAAAATCGGTTAAGCTTATGCCAGGTAACGCCACGTTCCAGCGCGCGATTGCGGCCGCGCACCTCCTCGCGGTTCTATTAGCGGGAGCCTCTGTGGTTCGCGCCTCGGCTGCCGCCGTGACCGTGACGGGGAAGGTGACAGATGAGAATGGCATCGCGGTAGCAGGCGCGCGGATCGAAATGACCGCGGCGGGAAGGCCTGCCTCCACCGCGGTTTCCGACGATGTTGGCGCGTTCGCTTTCGCCTTCGAAGCGCCGGCGGACTATCGGGTTCAGGCCGAGCGGCAGGGTTATTTCGTTTTCACGCAGGACGCCGTATCTTTGCACGAGGGATCGAATCTAGTTACGGTAACGCTCAATCACCTGAAAGAATTTGCGGATTCCGTGAATGTAAATTACTCGCCCCCGGTGATCGATCCGCAACAAACGGCGCAGGTGAAGCAGATTAACACGCTCGAAATCCTGGAAGTTCCCTATCCCGCTTCGCAGGATCTTCGCAGCGCTCTTCCGATCATGCAGGGCGTCGTGCAGGACTCAACGGGGCGCCTGCACTTCAACGGCGGCGCAACCGAGCAGACTAACTTCACGCTAAACGGCTTCAATATTTCCGATCCGGCGACGGGCCGTCTGGAAACCCGGCTCAACATCGAATCCGTGCAATCGATGGAACTGGAGAGCAGCCGCTACTCGCCCGAGAAGGACAAGGGATCGGCTGGATCGCTCGACATCAAGACCGAAATGGGCGACAACCGCTGGCGCTTCGGCGCGACGAATTTCATCCCCGGCCTAGGGTCGCAGGATGGCTTTCATATTAATAAGTGGACCCCGCGCTTGAAAGTCTCGGGGCCGCTCGCTAAAGGGCGTGCGTGGTTCCACAACGGCTTCGATACTTTTTACGATCTCAACACGGTCAGCGGTCTCCCGCATGGCCAAAACCGCAGCCGCAGCTTTATCAGCAGCAATCTTACCCGGCTGCAAGTGAACCTCACGGCTTCTCACATTCTTACGGGAAGTTTCCTGGTGAATTACGGGCAGGATTCGAGCCAGGGCCTTTCGTTCCTTAATCCTATTGAGACGACTCTAAATCGCAGGCAGCGGCTTACGCTCGCCAGCATCAAAGATCAAATTTATTTAGAAGGCGGAACGCTGATCGAGTTCGGGATCGCCGATACGCGCACTTTTTTCCGATCGAGCCCACAAGGGCAAAACACTTTCCAGATTACTCCCTCGGGCGAACGCGGGAATTACTTTGAAGACTTGACCCGTCGCGGGAACCGGCAGCAATGGCTCGCAAATGTTTTCCTCCCACCGGTGAAACGGTTTGGTGCGCATCAGTTTAAGGTGGGCGCCGATTTGGAGCGAATCGGGTTCCACAGTATCGCCGACCGGCACGATTATCAAGTTCGGCGAGTGGACAATTCGGTAGCGCGCGAAGTGACGTTTGCCGGCAACCGGCGGCAGGCGCGCACGAATTTCGAAGCTTCTCAATATGCGCTCGACCGCTGGTCGCCCGTCGATGGGCTGTTAATCGAGGCGGGTTTCCGATCCGACTGGAACGAAATCGTGCGCGACGTTCTGTTCTCGCCCCGCGCCTCCGCCGCGTACGCACCGAAATGGCTGGGAGAAACCAAGTTGTCGGTGGGCTATGGCGTTTTTTACGACACGTTAACGCTGGACATGCTGACCCAACAACAGGAACAGGTAAGCTACTCGAACTTCTTTGCGCCGAGTGGTCTGTTGGTTCGAGGCCCGGTGGAGACGGCCTTTCTGCTCAACGAACGCCAACTGCAAGTGCCGCGATATAAGACATTGAGCTTCGGGATCGAGCGGAAACTGCCCTGGAATTTTTATGGGCGCGCGAATTTTACCAACCGTAGCGGCGGGCGCGGACTGGCCTTCGTGAACGATCCCAATCCCACGCTTGCGGTCTTCGGCGATACAAATTTTTACCTGCTGCGGAACGCTCGCCGCGATCGATATCAGGCGGGGGAATTCACCGTTCGGCGCACGTTCGCGGGAAAGTATGAGTGGTCGGCCGGGTACACGCGGTCTTTGGCGCATTCGAATTCCGTGTTCGAATACAGCTTGGAGAATCCAATTTTCGCCCCTCAAGCGGCGGGGCCGCTATCGTGGGATACGCCGAACCGCTTCGTAACGTGGGGCTGGGCGCCCGTGCAGCCGACGTGGCTGCCGCGCCCGTTGCGATTTCTGGTGGGCGACACAAGCGTCGCGTTCCTGGCCGAGTACCGGACGGGATTTCCATTCAGCATCGTGAACGAGGAAGGAGCGATCGTGGGCGCGCCGAACTCGCGGCGGTTTCCGGATTATTTCGATCTGAATCTTCACTTCGAGCGGAAGTTTGCATTTTTGAATCATCTGTGGGCTTGGCGCGTCGGACTAAATAATCTAACGAACAATGGAAATTCCAATGTGGTCAACAACAATTTCGATTCACCTAGTTTCCTGGCGTTCGGGCGCGGGCAGCCGAGAGCGGTCGCGGTGCGGCTCAGGTTCCTTGGGAAGCACTGAGCAACTCGCCATTTACTGTGTGTCAACGCACAATGGCATGACGCACGCATTAGCTGTATCGGTTAAGGAGGATTTTACATGCGTAATTCGATGATGGTGATGTTGGCGGCTGCGTCGCTGACCCCCTCGCTATTTGCGAAAAAAGAAGATGTGGATAAAAGGCTCGCCGCGGCCTCAACGGTAATGTCGGAGATTATGAACACTCCCGATAAGGGAATTCCAGATGAGCTCCTCGACAGCGCCGAATGCGTGATTATAGTGCCGAGTTTGAAAAAAGGCGCGTTCGTTTTCGGAGGCAAATACGGAAAAGGATTCACCTTTTGCCGGCATGCAACCGGGGCTGGATGGAGCGCTCCCGCGGGGGTGATTGTTGAAGGCGGCAGTTTTGGATTCCAGATTGGCGGCTCGGAAACGGACGTCGTCATGCTTGTCATGAATAAGACTGGCGCTGACCATTTGATGTCGAGCCAGTTCACGCTTGGCGGCGATGCGTCAATCGCCGCGGGTCCAGTAGGCCGGACTGCCGCGGCGGATACGGATGCCACGATGCGGGCCCAGATTCTTTCCTATTCCCGGGCGCGCGGCATTTTCGCGGGTGTAGCGCTTAGCGGCGCAACCTTGCGCGAAGACAAGGACACGAATCGGGAGATGTACGGTTCCGTCATGACGAATAAAGAAATTCTAAGAGGCACTACCAAGGCTCCGGCCGCTGGGGCGGGTATCGAAACTCTGCTGAACAAGTACTCGCGACACAAAGAGCCGACGAAGCTTCCGTAACATCGATTCCGAGCTGCGACCGCCTTCCTCGCGGCGCAGCTCGGGATCGCATTGTCCTACCGGATATCGAATATCCCGAACGCCAAGCCCAGATTCCGGTCGTCGTCCGTCCGGCGCAATGTCCGGTTTACATTCAGCTTCAGTTCTATCGATTCCTTCCCAACGCTCGCTACTGGTAGTTCAATTGTGCGGTCAAAAAGCGTTTCTGAAGGTCCGATCTCGCTAACCGAAACAACCTGCCCATCGGCTCGCACCGTGAACCGAAGCGGCCCCGCTTTGGTCAACTCAGTAGGGCAACTGCCATGAATGTAAAGTTTCTGGGAGGGAGAAGCTGGCGCTCCAATCGCCAAGCTGGCGCTTTCGGGCATCCATCGATAGTTGGTATCGATGGGATACCAAGCCGGCCCGAGAAGATAAGCGAACAGCGGATTTCCGGCATCTACCCGTCGCGGTATTTCGGATTTCAATTGCTTGCCGGCGATCTCTTCATAATTTGTCGTGACGTTTTTCAAGCGATCTCCGAACGGTACATACACCACAACCTGCTCGCGGTGAAGGCCAAGTAGCGTCGGGCCCGGCGCTAGAGCGTACTCCGACACGGGCGGACTATCCGGATGAGGCGTAATTCGCCCGACAGCTTCTGGTGTTAGATATACGTGAAGCGCGTCCACCAGGCGAAACGGAGAATGCGCGATGGCATTGTCATATAACTCATTCCCTATGTCTGCAAGCAAGATCGTGGAATTCGGATGTAGCTCGTGCGCATGAGCTACTCCCAGCACCAGTATCTTGACGGAGCGCGCGACCTCGTAATTCCATCGCGTATCTGCCCACGAAATGGGGACATCGATAAACAGATACGCCGCGAGGGAGACTAGTCCAACAACTCGCCAAGCCTTGCCCGCCCGCCAGCTCCGGGCAAACGCCGTTGCGCCTAGCATGGCAAGGGCAAGCGCCGGCAGGGTCAGATAGTAACCGAGCACGTGATTCTTTAAGGGCAGGATCGGGAGGAGCAGAAGGACGAACCAGCTCAGAAATATCGTCGGCAGCCATCCACCGCGGCGCGCCTCCCGAATGGCAAAGCCAAGCAGCAGCACGGTAAGTACGACAACGCCAGCAACCCCAAGCCACTTGCTACCGGTTGCGACATCCCACCATTGTTCGGGGACCAGCGCCCATTGCCAATATTTCCAGAGTGTGTGCGGAAGGGCGTGGTCGAAGTAGAGAACATAGGGACCGGTAGTCTGGCGCGGCGCGACGATCAGGTGCATAACGCTGAACGCGATCGAAAGGGCGAAGAGTGGAACAAGATCGAGCACGCCACGCCGAACAGGCCGCCGATTGAAAGCCAGGTAGCTCGCCACCAGTGCCGGATACATTACGTTGATCTCAAGCGCGCTAAAGCCGAGCGCAAATACCAGAAGCTGCCACCAATAAAAACGCCGCTTTCCGGTCTCTTGATATTTCAAAAACAGCGCGAACGAACCAAGAAGGAAACATCCGCAAAGAATTTGATTGTAGGTGGAGCACCACGTCATCGCGATCACCAGCGCACTGTTGGCGGTCCACAAAATCGGCGCCCAAAAACCGGCCACGCGCGATCCAGTGAGCTTCAGCGTAATCCAACTGAGCAATACCAGGTTGGCGAATTGCGTCGCGAACGCGAGAATGCGGAAAGGCAGAGCGTCCAGGCCGAAGAGGGCGTGCAGGCCGATGAAATAAGCGCGCTCGCTTAGCGGGCGGATGGTGCCCTGAGCCATGGGCGCGAACATTACGCGCCAAAAATCCGAAGGATGAAATATTTCGCGGCCCAGTCCAAGCCAAGCGAAATCGTCGGCGCGGAACCAGGATTTCAGGCCGTACCAATAAAGAATCAGGCAGAACAGCGAAGGGGCGATCCAGTAAGCGGCGCTTTGCGCGCGCCTCATTTTCCTTCGAAACCCACCATGGT
>JALYXS010000303.1 GCA_030946965.1 Acidobacteriota bacterium | reverse complement strand
ATTTCGTCAACGCGGGCCACAATGCGCCGGTCGTATTGCGTGGTGGCGAGGTATTCCGGCTTGAGGACGGCGGACCGGTGATTGGCCTTCTAAAGCAAGCCTCATACACGCAGGCTTCCTTCCAATTAAACCCCGGTGATCTGTTCGTCGGGTATACGGACGGAATCAGCGAGGCAATGACCATGGACAACCAGGAATGGAGCGAGGAACGGATGATTGAAGCCATTCAGCGATGCCGTCACGAGAAACCGGAAGTAATGATCCAGAATGTTATCGCGAACGCCGACGCGTTTACGGCCAGCGCTCCTCAATACGATGACATGACGCTGGTTTGTGTGAAGGTGCTTTGACCATCCCGGGTTCAGTGATCGCGTTACCGTACAAGACATGCGAAATTTAGCTCTGATTGCGCTTACTATCTTTTCGTTCACTCCGCTTTCGGCCGAACTGAAATCCGGTCCGCCACTACCTTACAAGGTTGTTGCCGGCTGGGCCAAGCTGCCGAAAGGCTGGAACTTCGGTGAAACTTCGGGTGTCGCGGTGGATAAGTCGGACAACGTCTGGGTGTTCAACCGCGGTTCCCGCCCCGTGATCGAATTCGATAAGAACGGCAACATGCTTCAGGCGTGGAGCGATATGACGATCGTGTCGTCCCATGGAATTCGCATCGATCCGCAAGGAAACGTCTGGGGTATAGACGTGAAGGGCCACCGCGCGATCAAGTACGACACTACCGGCAGGGTGCAGATGGTGTTGGGCCGCTCGCCCGGTAAGAACGACAGCCCCGGCGATTTCAATGAGCCCACCAATATCGCGTTCGCGCCAAACGGAGATTTCTTCATCTCCGACGGCTACGTCAACTCGCGCGTGATCAAGTTCAACCGCGACGGCGAGCGCCTGTCGCAGTGGGGCAACAAAGGCACGGGCGACGGCGAATTCAATCTGGTCCACGACGTGGTGTTGGATAAGACCGGCAAGGTTTATGTGGCCGACCGGACCAACGAACGCGTACAGATTTTCGACGGCAACGGAAGGTTTTTGGGGAAATGGACCAACATAGGCGCGCCCTGGGGCCTCGACTATGTGGAGCGGGAGAACGCCATTTACATGTGCGACGGCGTGAATAACCGCGTGGTGAAGCTAAATCTGGAAGGCCAGATTTTGGGAGTGCTCGGAGGCCCGGGCAAGATTCCGGGGAAGTTCGATTTCGCGCATAGTATTGCCGTCGACAGCACCGGCGCGATTTACGTCGCCGAGATTCGCAATTGGCGAGTCCAGAAGTTTGTTAAGTAACCACGAAGATCTCGCTAGTGTGCCCGTGGCAAAAGTATACGAATTCCGAACACGCAGGCGAAACCGCCCTGCGCCACCACTCAGTGTCAACAACTTGCAGAACATGGTGGGGCAGGCATTCAGCCTGTTAGCTAGAGGGAGTTGTAAAAGAGTTTGCTGGCACGCAAGAGTGCGCGCGCCACGGGTCACGCGCTTCTTCAAATATTTTTCTTTTTGAATTCAATGTAATAACCGCGCCCGCGCTCCCGGCCGCACTTCCCGGCCCCGTAGCATCGGACCAGAAGTGGCATTTTCGCGAAAAGGAGAATGAGTGGGTATTCTTTTGTTTGTTTTCAAATTGTTGCCGACGATCCTTGGCATCGTTCAGGCTATCGAGAGCGCTTTGCCTATCCCGGGCGCCGGGAAGGCGAAACTCGATTTGGTCCTGAACACGGTTTCCGACGTTTACGATACCGAACAGACGGTCCAAAAAGAGCTGCCGAAGGATAAGCTATTCCAGATTGTGACGAGTCTGGTCCAGCGCGTCGTCGCTACGTTCAATTCACTAGGCGTTTTCAAGAAGTCGACGCCGGCCGTAAGCAAGTAAGCCTCAAGGGATGGGCGTTCGAAGCGGACGCTCATCCTACTGTATTATCGGAAAGATGGCAACCGCGTATCCCGGACCCTCGCTTGCGCGAGAGGTGATCGGCCTCGAACAGGATTACCTGCTACAGAATTATGGACGTTATCCGCTGGTTCTGAGGCGAGGGGAAGGGCCGTGGATTTGGGACGTCGAGGGCAACCGCTATCTCGATTTCATCGCCGGAATCGGCGTGAACGCTCTCGGACACGCGCATCCGCGCATTCTCAAAATCATTGCGGAACAATCCGCTCTCCTGATTCATTCTTCAAATCTTTATTACCACGAATATCAGGGTCCGCTCGCCAGGAAACTCGCCGCGGCTAGCGGCCTTCAGCGCTCTTTTTTCGCCAACAGCGGAACGGAGGCGGTGGAAGGCGCGTTGAAGATGATTCGCGCGCACGGCCACAAAATCAATCCTGAAAAATTCGAAGTTATTTCACTTGAAAATTCTTTTCATGGCCGCACGTTAGGCGCGCTCTCGATAACCGGACAACCTAAATACCGCAAAGATTTCGAGCCTTTGTTACCGGGCGCGCGCTTCGTGAAGGCAAACGATTTCGACGCGATCGAGGCGGCGTTCAGCCCGCGGACCGCCGGGATTGTCATCGAGTGGATACAAGGCGAGGGCGGCGTGTTCCCGATCACGCGCGAGTACGCCGCGAAAGCGCGCGCGCTGGCCGACCGCTACGACGCGCTACTTGTCTTCGACGAGATCCAGTGCGGCGTCGGCAGGACCGGAACGTACTTCGCGTACCAGCTTGCAAAGCCAGTGGTTTTGCCCGATATCATGGTCGCCGCGAAGCCGCTTGCCTGCGGACTGCCTCTCGCGGCAATTACCGCGAATGAACGCGCCGCCGCTTCCATCGCGCCCGGCATGCACGGCTCGACGTTCGGGGGAAGCGCGCTCGCTTGCCGCGTGGCGATCGAGTTTTTCGACATACTCGACGAACTGCTCCCCGCGATCCGCCGCGTGGGCAATTACTTCCGCGCTCGCTTACGCGAGATGGCCGGACGATACCCATTCATTCGGGAAGTTCGCGGCGAAGGGCTAATGGTTGGCGTGGATCTTACAATTCCGGGCAAGCAATTTGTGGAGAGCGCGCGAGAAGCTGGCTTGCTGATCAACTGCACGCATGATACCGTCCTCCGTTTTCTGCCGCCGTATATCGTAACGGAAGAAGAGGTGGATTTAGCATTAGCGATTCTGGACCGGACGTTCGCGGAAAAAACTTGAACGCGGTCGATCAATCGAAACAGTTCGAAATGGAGCTTATCGAGAATCGCGCCCGGCACGACGCGATCCTTCAAGCTTCGCTCGATGGAATCATCACGATCGATCATGAAGGCCGCATTCTGGAGTTTAACTCCGCCGCTGAAGCCATATTTGGATACCGGCAAGCGGATGTGATTGGCCAGGAGATGGCGTCTCTCATCATCCCGCCGCACTTGCGCGAGCTGCACCGTAAAGGGCTTGCGCGCTATCTGGAAACGCGTCGCGCCACGGTTTTGGGGAAGCGGATTGAACTGACCGGGATGCGTTTCGATGGATCGGAGTTTCCCGCGGAACTTGCCATAGCGGCGGTCGAGCGCAGTCAACGGCCCGTGTTCATCGCCTTCCTGCGAGACATCTCCGGACGCAAGAAGACGGAACAGGAATTGATCTCGCTTTCCCGTCTAACCGCGCGCGTGGGTACGCTGCTGGCCGGGCGGGTGGAGCTTCAAGCGATGCTCGGGCTCTGCGCCCAACTGCTGGTTGACGAACTTGGCGCGGCCTTCGCGCGAATCTGGCTGCTGAACGAAAGCGAAACAATTCTTGAGCTCAGCGCTAGCGCCGGGCAATATACGCATACGGATGGAAGTCACGGCCGCATCCCGGTAGGCAAGCTCAAGATCGGCCTCATCGCTCAAGAGCGGAAACCCCATTTGACGAATGCCGTCGAGGGCGATCCCCGAATCGGCGATCAGGATTGGGTCCGGCGCGAAAAGATGGTGGCGTTTGCCGGCTACCCGCTGATTGCCGAAAACCGCCTTGAAGGCGTGATGGGATTGTTTTCCCGCTCAGCTCTCAGCGATTCGGCTCATTTATCGTTGTCTTCCATCAGCGACGGCATCGCGCTGGCCATTCAACGCACTCGCCACGAGCGCGATCTGCGAGCGTCGGAGGAAAGGACCAGGCAGGTTCTCGAAAGCATCACCGACGCGTTTTTCGCCGTTGACGATAAGTGGGAGTTTACGTATACCAACCATCGAGCCGAACAGCTTCTGGCCAGGGCGCCCGGATCGCTGATCCACAAGAATCTCTGGCGGGAGTTTCCGGAATCGATTGGAACGTCCTTCGAAGAAAACTACCGGAACGCCGTTGCAACTGGCCGGAAAGTCTCTTTTCAGGCCTACTTCGAACCATTGAAACTCTGGACCGAAGTGCATGCCTATCCCTCCGGCCCCGGTCTCTCCGTCTACTTTCAGGACATTAGCGGTCGCTTGCATATGGAGGAAAAGCTGCGGCAAACGGCCAAACTCGAAGGTTTAGGCGTCATGGCGGGAGGCATCGCGCACGATTTCAATAATCTCTTGACTGGCATTCTTGGCAACGCCAGTCTGCTGACCGAAATCGTGCCGCCCGAATACCTTCCGGCCGTCGAAGACATCGTGAAAGCGTCGGAACGCGCCGCGGACTTGACGCACCAGATGCTCGCGTTCGCCGGCAAGGGCCGTTTCCAGGTAAAGAAGCTCGATCTTTCGAATGAAGTTCGCGAGATCTTGCGCATCATCAAGGCTTCGATCCACAAGGACGCCGGCGTAGTGGTTCATCTGGCCGACAAGCTCCCGTGCATCGAGGGGGATCCCGGTCAGATTCAGCAGCTCGTGATGAATCTGGTCATCAACGCTAGCGACGCGATGGAGGGAATTCCCGGCACGATCACCATTGAAACCAAGGAACAAGAGGTTGACGAGGCGTATATCGCACAGACGTTCGGAACCGGCCAGCTTACTCCCGGCTGGTACGTCAGCCTCGAAGTGCACGATACCGGATGCGGCATGAGCGAGGAGACGAGAGCCAAAATCTTCGACCCGTTCTTCACAACCAAATTTGCGGGACGGGGGCTGGGACTCGCCGCGGCTTTGGGCATTGTGCGGGGCCACAAGGGCGCGCTCAAGGTCTACTCGGCGGTGGGCCGGGGCAGTACGTTCAAAGTCATTCTGCCCGCCGTTGCCGGCGAAACGCAAAAATCGACTCCGGCGGCGTCCGAGCCGCGCTGGCGGGCAAGCGGGACCATTCTAGTGATCGACGATCAGGAAATCGTGCGGCGAGTGGCTAAGACGACGCTCGAGAGCACGGGATGCAAGGTTCTGGTGGCGAACGACGGGGCAACCGGAATCGAATTGCTTAAACAATTCGCGAATGAAGTTTCGCTGGTGCTTCTGGACCTGACAATGCCGCGAATGGACGGAGAAGAAACGATGTCGCATCTTCGCCTAATACGGCCCGGTATCCGGGTGATTGTTTCGAGCGGTTACAACGAGGTTGAGATTATTCGCCGGTTCACTTCGCAACGGTTTGCCGGCTTCATCCAAAAACCGTACAGCGCTCCGGGTCTGCTCGCCAAGGTTCGCGAGGTTATGGAATCGCCCGCGGTTTAGATTTCCGCTTCTTTGGCGCGTCCGCCGGCGCGCCGCCCAATTTAAGCTCCCGCACGAAATCGTCGGGCGCGGGCGTGGACTGCCCATTCGATTCCGAAGGCGGCGGGCGCTCCACTCGCGGCTCCGGCTTGCAATCCGCAACCCGGAACAGGAAACTTGCGACCGTATTCCAATTTGCTCCGTTGCGCTTCTCGATCCGGAACGCTTTGGTCGAGGC
>JALYXS010000302.1 GCA_030946965.1 Acidobacteriota bacterium | reverse complement strand
GACAGCCAATCCCGCGGTGGGATGCGTGCCGCGGCCGATATCGGGCGGCCGCCATCCCGTTTTTCGTTGGACGTCGCGCCGGATGGCTTCGAGAGCAGCCCTGTCCGGCGACCGGGCCGCCGCTTCGTAGAAGTAAACCGGAACGCCCAAACGGTCCCAAATTCGCGCGCCGACCTGCCTGGCGATAGCGGCGCAATCCTCGAGCGTCACGCCGCGAACGGGAACAAAAGGCACTACGTCCGCCGCTCCGGTTCGGGGATGCACGCCCGCATGAAGCGAGAGGTCGATCCGCGTCACGGCCTCTTCGACAGCCGCGAATGCCGCGTCCGCAACGCCTTCGGGAGATCCCGCGAAAGTGACGACGGAGCGGTTGTGATCCCAATCCGAAGTTTGATCGAGTACAACGGCGCCAGCCTTTCCGATCGCTCGCGCGATGCCGTCGACGACCCCGCGATCGCGCCCTTCGGAAAAGTTCGGAACGCACTCCACGATGTTCCAAGACGCCATTCAAGATGCCCGCTTGGCGACGCCGCCTTCGGTATAGATAACGGCTCCGTCCTTGACGGTCATATGCACGTTATTCACGCCCGCGGAATAAGGGATGTCGCGGTAATCCGAAACATTCATCAACAGCAAATTAGCGTTCTTGCCCGGTTCAAGGGAACCTATGCGCGCCGCCGAGCCGAGCGCGAACGCTCCGTTGATGGTGGCCGCGGAGATTGCCTGCGCGGCGGTCATGCCCATGTTGCGGCACGCGAGCGCAATGGCGTTCTGCATGTTATAACCGGGATTCGTATCAGGATTGCTATTCGACGCCAGCGCCACGATACCGCCCTCCTTGATCAGTCTCCGGGCCGATTCGTCGAGCTCTCCGCCATTTTTAAAAACCGATCCCGGCAACAAAGTGGCAATAGTCGAAGAACGCGCCAGCACCGCTGTTTCCGCCGGAGTGATGTGCCTGAAACAGCTGATCGCCACGATTCTAAGCTCGGCCGCCAAATCCACGCAGCCTCCGCTCGAACCATCGCCCGTTTGCATTTTCGTATGAAAACCTAATTGCGCCGCGCCTTCCAAAAAACGTTTCACCTGGGCCCGATTGAAGACGCCGTCCTCGCATCGGATGTCCACGAAACGCGCGAGTTTCCGGTGCCGGATCCTGGGCAGCGTTTTCGTTAAGAGGCGATCCAAATAGGCGTCCAGGCAATCGACGTATTCGCCCGGGAGCGGGCCTGGTACCAGAACCGTCGAGACGATGTCGACCGGCTTGCCGTTGAGCGCGGCCCGCACGCGAAGCGTTTTCATCAAACTTACATCGTCCAGGCCGTATAAGGATTTCGCTTCGATACTGCACGTCCCGTGGCGCAGCATCCCTTCCGCCAAGGCCAGCGCGTGTCTCTGCAGCCATCGCCCAGAAACCGCTTGAAGGGCGAGAACCCCGGACTGAATGGATGCGCGCCCGTCATAGGCCGGATCGTGCGCCCGGGTTCCGGAATGCGCGAAAACAATTTGCGTGTGGCTGTCGACAAACCCCGGCATAACAATTCTGCCGGCCGCATTAATCACTTGGGCATCCCGCGCCGCGGCCAGGTTTTCGATGCGCCGCGTGGGACCGACGTCTTCGATCCGCCCATTGCGGATCAGCAACGCTCCATCGGGGATGATGGTTAAATCTTGAAGTGCCGGACCGCGCCTGGGACCGATAGGACCGCGCAACGTTAACAGTTGGCGTGCCCCGCGTACAAGAACGGTGTTCTTGTCCATAAGGACCTGTGCAATGGTAACCGTTGCCGGGGGCCAAACCTAGTTCTCTTTGATCATTTTTGTCAGGCGCTTTACCCTGGACTTCAATTCGTCGGTGGCTTCGGCGACCTGATTGGTGTCGTAAATCACGCGCGGAGTGAGGAAGATAATCAACTCGGTCCGTTGCTTGGTGAAGTTCCTGGTACCGAATGCCGCGCCTAAAATGGGGATCCGATGCAGGCCGGGGATTCCGCTGGTTCCCTCGGTCGCAGTCTCTTGAATAATGCCGCCGATTGCGATGGTATCGCCGTCCTGAACCGTAACCTGGGTCGTGACATTTCGCTTCGAGAACGAAGGCGAATCGATCGTGCTTGTCGTATTGGGAACCGGTGCGCTGACATCTTGAGCGATTACCATGGTGACTACTCCGCTCGAATTCACGCGCGCCAGAATGTTCAACGATACGCCCGTGCTGCGGTTCTGTATTGTGTTGGTGAACAGCGAATTGCCGCCCTGTTGCAAACCGCCCGCGACGGCTTGGGAACTGAGCGTGGGAACGTCGGTTCCGACGTTGATCGAAGCCTGGATACTGTCCGTCGCGATCACGCTTGGGGCCGAAATTACGCGCGCCTTGGTGTTCGATTCCTGCGCTGTTAAAAGCGCGAGCAACTGCCGGCTTTGGCCGACCAACATCCCGGCTGTAAGGTTGGTTGTCAGGCTATCGAAAGAGCCGAGTAGCTGCCGGGTAAGAGGTATACCGCCCGTACGGGCACTGCTCGTGACTTGCGCGTTTTTTTGCGCGAGGTACGCTTCCACCCCACTGGCAAACGCGCCGGTCAGATCCACTTCATAGATCCGCGCATCGATCAGGACTTGCCGGGGAGGAATGTCAAGTTGCTCGAGCAGCCTCGCAATCTGCTCCCATTGTTGCGGCGTCGCCTGGATCAGAAGCGTGTTGTCGAAAGGGTTCGGAACAATGCGCGGCAGATAATTCCCGCCCATGCCCCCGCCGTAGCCCAAATACGATCCCGTGAGGTCCTGGCCGGTTCCGGGCGCGCCGCCGATGGTTGCCGTTGTGCTTCCAAGTTGCCCGCCAAGCTGCCCGCCAGGTTGCCCGCCAGGTTGTCCGCCAAACTGGGTGCCGGGTTGACCTCCAAATTGACCGCCAAATTGTGAGTTAGCCGGGGGCGTGAACGCGCCACCAATTCCGCCGCCCTGTGGATAGCCCCCGCCGCCCGGAAAACCTCCGCCGCCCCCGCCCGGGTAACCCATCATGTTGGTGCTGCCGGGG
>JALYXS010000298.1 GCA_030946965.1 Acidobacteriota bacterium | reverse complement strand
TTTCATGCTCACCTCGATGTCGCTCTCGATTTTCGCGACGCGCGGCGCGGGCGGCAGCAGTACGCTTCTGGATCGCAAGACGGGTAAGCCGGCGCCGTCCGGCGTGGTAAACGTGACGCCCGCGACGAAGGGCAACCCAACTCGTAATACCACGACGGTGCCAATCCCCGTTCCCAGCCGAACGGCCCCCCAGCAAGCGCCCGCGCAGACCAAAAAATAGAGGTGGCGCAGTCGAAGTTGTTTGGTTTAAGCTTGGCTTAGTTACGCTGGGCTTGCCAATATGATTTGGCCCATATGCGGTCGTGGCGGAATTGGCAGACGCACTGCCTTGAGGTGGCAGCGGGAGCAATCCCGTGGAGGTTCAAGTCCTCTCGACCGCACCATCCTTACTCTTTCCCCAAAATTTCCTTGACCTTAGTGGCGAGCGGGTCTGCCGTAAACGCTCATCTTACTCGATAGTACGCCCGTTCAGCGCCCTTTCGTATTACGATCAAACCTTAATTCATGTCTAAAAGGCTTGGCACGTTATTCGCGCTTCTTTGCGCCTGTTCATTCGCGCAAACCGCAATTATCCAGGGTTCGGTGAGCGATCCCTCTAATTCGGCGGTTGCCGGAGTCAATATCCGGATCGCTAACATCTCGACCGGCGTGGTCACGAATGTAGAAACTAACCCAAGCGGTCTTTATTCCGCACCGTTGCTTCCACCTGGGAGTTACACCGTCGAAGCGGAAAAAGCCGGATTCGCGCGCGCCGCCCGCACGGGCTTGCAGCTCGATGTCAGCCAAACGGCCCGGGTCGATTTCACTCTGAAGATCGGCGCCGTTACCGAGAGCGTTCAAGTCTCGGCCGCCGCGCTGGCGGTCGATTCGGAAACCTCCACTGTCGGGCAGGTCATTAACACCAGGCAGATTCTCGATCTTCCGCTGAATGGCCGGAATTATCTGGATTTGGCGAGGCTCACGACGGGCGTCGCGCCCTCCTTCGGCAGCCGCACCGATTCGAAGGGCACTTTCAGCGCGCTCGGGCAGCACGGGTTGCAAACCAACATTTTGCTGGATGGAGTCGATAATAATTCGCGTTTCTCCGGCGGCCAGTTGGGGTATGAAGCGCAGGCGGTCACGCCTTCCATCGACGCCGTCCAGGAATTCAAGGTAATCACCAATAATAATTCGGCCGAGTACGGCTTCCGCATGGGCGGCACCGTCATCGTTTCCACTAAATCGGGGACCAACGGCCTGCATGGCTCCGCTTATGAATTTCTGCGCAACGACAAGCTCGATGCCACGAACTTTTTCGGCGTCGGCCAACCCAAGCCCGCTTTCCGCCGGAACCAGTTTGGCGCTACAGCCGGCGGTCCGGCAATTCGCAATCGCACGTTCTTTTTCGTGAGTTATGAAGGCACGCGGATTCGCATGGGCGAGACCGATATTTCCACCGTTCCCACAACGGCCGAGCGCACGGGCGATTTCAGCGCGACGGGATTGAAGCCGCTCTACGACCCCGCGACGACCCGGCTCAACGCCGCCGGGCAATATGTCCGGGACCGCTTTCCAAATAATATGATCCCCGCGAGCCGCTTCGATCCGGTCTCGGCAAAAGCCATCGCTCTCTATCCGCTGCCGAACCTGGCTGGAATTACGAACAATTATTTCTTCTCGCCTGGAAACAGGAACGATACCAATGAGATCGACACGCGCGGCGATCATAACTTCTCCGAAAAAGAGTGATTCTTCGTGCGCTATAGCCGCAGAGGAAACGCTGTCTTCCAGCCGGGCCACCTTCCGGAACCGGCCGATGGAGCACAATCGCAAACCATCGGACTGACGGCGCACGAAGGGGTCGCGAATCTGAATTCGACATTTACTCCAGCCCTTAACAATGAGCTGCGCTTCGGAATCTCGCATACGGAATCCCTGCTGGACATCCCCTTCACGCAGAGCTTCGACCAGCAGCTCGGCATTTTGGGAGTGCCGGATCTCGGCGACGCCACCAAGCACGGGTACGCCAGGTTTTCGCCTTCCGGATATTCGGAATTAGGACCGCGCAGTTTCTGGCCGAACGCCAACAACCTCGACGTGCTTCATATCGCCGACGCGCTGCTCTATACGCGTGGACGTCATGTATTCAAGACGGGAGTGGAGTTCCGCCGCGAGAGCATTTACCGGCTCGCCGCCCGCCTGGCGCGCGGGCAATTTGGTTTTGATGGATCTTTCACGCAGGATCCCAACAACCGCGGCAACACGGGAGACGGTATCGCGGATTTTCTTTTGGGAACCGCCAATAGCGCGCAGATCGGCAACCTTAGCGGCGAAACGGCGCTGGCGCATAATTGGGCGGCCTATTTTCAGGACGACTGGCACATTTCATCGAAACTGACGCTGAATCTGGGATTACGTTGGGACTGGTTTGGGCCTCCGTCTTATCCGAATTCCATAGTGGGGCGCTACGACGTCTTCCCTTCGTCGCCAACTTACAAGACGTTTATCCTTCCGAAGAACGGCGGCGATTGCGGTTGCGAGCAAAACTGGAAGAATTTCGCGCCCCGCGTTGGCTTCGCTTGGCAGGCAACGCCAAAGACCGTATTCCGATCCGGCTACGGAATTTTTTATGGCGAGCCGGATTCCATTTCGCACGATGGCGATGGCCGCTTCGCCGTGGAGGCGCCGTCGTTCACGGAGATCACTTTCCCGAGTGACCGCCTGCTGCAGCCGGCGCTCACGGTGTCCCAAGGCTTTCCAGCGGGCCTCTTACCC
>JALYXS010000294.1 GCA_030946965.1 Acidobacteriota bacterium | reverse complement strand
CCCAACGTTGCCAGCGCGGACCTCGACTTGATCGTTATCGGCGCCGATATAGGTTTTCTCTGTGCCACCGCCCCGCTGGAAATCGATTATCGTGCTTATTCCGCGGCTGATGTCGACACTCAAATCGCAAACGGCCACGACTTGCTTGGATGGGGCATCAAGTTCGGCAAAGCTCTGTTTCAACGTAATAACTATTGGGATAGGCTTGTCGACTCCTGGCGATACCGCCTTCCTTTACCCTCGCCCGCCGTTGCTCGCGATAGGGCATCAAGTGCGCATAAACGCTTCGCCAAAGTCTTAGAGTCCGGCGATGTCGATGCGTCACGGGAGCAGGCAGTTTCATATTTGACACATCTTGCTCGTGCCGATCTCCTCGACAGGGGCGTCTATCCCGCATCAAGGCCGGAGCTGCCTTCGCAACTCCGCGCCATCGGCAGTTTTCGAATCGCGGAATTGCTTGACAGTTTGTTACAGAACGATCTAACCGACATAGCACAGATCGATCGGGTCTTGAAGCTGCCTGCGTAATATGGACCTACCCGGCATGCGGGCAGCTCAATATTGCAAGGTTGCGAGCACGGTCTTGCTCACCTTCGCCACGATATGAACCTGCGGGTCCACAACTTCGGCGATGTCGTATCGGATTGAGGTTCCCAGAACGATATTCGACTCGTTTGGCGAGAGCTTATAGTCGCGCTCCAGCCAGCGGGCCAGCTCCGTGGTGGCCTGCTGTAGCGCGTCCGGCAGCGAACCGGCAATGCCGGAAGCCATCAAGTACTCGTCGTTTTCAAAGCGCGGAGCACGCGAGCTCTTACCACGAATCAGATTCACGGTGAATTCCAAATCCATGGAAGTTTCGAGCGCGTCTCCGTTCAGCTCGCCATCGCCTTCGAGCGCATGTCCGTCGCCGACGAACAGCAGCGCGCCCTCGCGATAGACTGGGAGATAAACGGTTACGCCTTCGCGTACTCCGTTGTAATCCATGTTGCCGCCCCATGAACCCAACCAGCCGGAACGGAAGGATTGATTCGCGGGCGGGGCCACGCCGATGCAGCCCAACATCGGCTGAAGCTTCACCTTGAAGTTCTTCAACCGCTCGGTCGGCTTCGCGAGCGTGCCGGCGTTGGCCTCTCGATCCAGCTTCCATTCGCTGTTGAACTTATCGTCGAATTTTGCATCCCGGTAATAGCCGGGATCGAGCGCGCTCGGGACGATGCGGTCGCCGCTTCCCGCGGAATCCCGGTTGAGACGAAGGCGAACGAGCTTGACCGCGAGGGTATCGCCCGGCAGCGCGCCTTCGATGAAGAACGGGCCGGTCTCGGGGTTGCCTGCCATGGATCGCTCTATTCCCTTGGCATCCCGGCCGCCCGCGTCTACCGTCGTCGTCTTGATCGTATCGCCCGGATTGACGTGCAACACCGGCTCGATGGCGCCCGAAAATACGCGATGGAATTTGACCGGCTCGAAGGTGTGCGTCTTCGGCGCGTCGTTTATCGCGGCGATGCGGCGGGCCTTCCAAACGAACTTCTCCGAACCCTGTTTTCCCGACCCCGCGATTTCGCCGCCCTGAATTTGGCCGTCCAGTGTTCCCCATTCCTTGCCGTCTGGCCGCTTGGCCGCAATGTGTAAACGATCGCGGTCGATGGTTCCCGTCAGCGTCAGCTCGTTGAGGGTGCCGGTGAGAGTGTTACCGTCAGCCTTCAGCTCCACGCGGGCGGGCGCGGCATCCTCTCCGAAGCGGATCAGATGGAAATTCCATTGGCCGGTGACGTCCGCGGCAGAAGCGCACCAGGATAGACATAGCATTAGGATCGCTCTGGTCATGTAGGCTTATACGTGGCAGGATGCAAAAGGTTCGCTTGCAACCGCCACATTCCGGGATCGGGAGGACGCATGGAACGCTATTTGCGCATATTATGGCTACTGTTTGCTGGATTGTTTGCGGCGGCATTCCTCCCCGCTCCGTTGGTTTTCGCTCAGGTGAACACTTCCGCGATATCCGGGATCGTTACCGATGAAAGCGGCAGCGTTGTCCCGAATGCGCAAGTAACCGTCACCCGGGCGGCAACCGGCCTGGTAAGAAAAGTAGAAAGCTCAACCAGCGGGGAATATGTCGTGCCGCAGCTTGGCCCGGGCCGCTATGAGATCGCTGTATTAGCGACAGGGTTCCAATCCGCTACCGCCAAAAACATCGAATTGACCATTGCCCAGCGCGAGCGCGTGGACTTCACGCTCAAGGTCGGCGCGATGACCGAACAGGTCAGCGTCACGGCCCGGGCGCAAATCGCGGAAACGGAGAGTGCATCGCTCGGCCAACTGATCGAGCGGCGAACGGTCCAGGATCTCCCGCTGAATGGACGCAATTTTCTCACGCTAGGGGCGCTCTCGCCGGGGGTCGTGCCGCAAATTCCATCCTCGCAAGGACCGGCGAGCTTTGTCTCGTCGACCACGGCCAGGCCGGATCGCAGCATCCTCGTCGGGGGGCAGCGGGAAAGCTCGACGAGTTATCTATTGGACGGCGTGGAGCTGCGCAACCCGCGCGTGGGCGACACTTCAATCAATCCATCGCTCGACGCCATTCAGGAGTTCAAGATCCAGCGCAATTTCTTTCCCGCCGAGTTCGGTAACTCTCCCGGAATCGTAAACGTCGCCACCAGGGCCGGGACCAACGAATGGCACGGCAGCGCCTTCGAATATCTGCGCAACGATAAATTTGACGCGCGCAACTTCTTCTCCCCTACTCCAGAGCCGTTCAAACGCAATCAGTTCGGTTTCAGCGCCGGCGCGCCAATCATGAAAGATAAGCTATTCGCGTTCGGAAACTATGAGGGTCTGCGGCAGCGGCTGGGCGTCGTGCAAAGAGGGCTGTACCCCACGCAAAAGCTGCTTTCGGGCGACTTCACGGGAGAAAATGTCATTTACGACCCGCTCACATTCGATCCCGCCACCGGAACGCGCCAACCGTTCCCCGGGAACATCATTCCGGCGGGCCGGATCAATGCGGTCGCGAAGAACTTCTTCCCCTATATCCCGGTGGTGAATGGACCCACCGTGCAGGGAGCAAACCTGGTCGGCACGCCGGTCCAGAAGCTGGACGATAACCAGGAAACGGTGCGAATGGATTGGCTGATCTCGCCGAAGCACACGCTGTTCGGCCGCCAGACGTGGCAGAACGCCCCGTTGATACCCGCCTCACTGGTTCCATTTGGCGGGCAGCTTACGGTTTTGAAAGGCTGGAATGAAGTCGCGCAGCTCACATCCTCTCTGACGCCGGCCGTCGTGAATGTGCTCCGCGCTTACCACAGCTATGCGCAACTGTTCGGGGAACAGGTGACGGTCGGCTCGAATCTCGCGGCGGCCATCGGAATCACGGGAGTTTCATCCACGCCTCGAAACTTTGGCGTCCCCAACGTGTCTTGGCAAGGCTATAGCGGTATCGGCAGTAATGGCCTGACGCAGGGAAATATCATCAACAATTACGAGCTTGCCGATACGGTGTCCTAGGTCAAGGGCGCGCACAGCATTCAGTTTGGAGCGGAGACCGGCAATCGCGAATGTTTCTCGATTCCGATAATAGTCCCCGCGGGTCGTTTACCTTCAATAACTCTTGGACCGCGGCGCTGAACCCGTCGACGGGGAACCCCGTCGTGGGCACAGGCCAAGGGATAGCGGATTTCCTGCTCGGTTACCCGACGAACATGAACGGCGCCGTGGGAACGTCACAGACGCATTTCCGCTTCTATACGGATAACTTCTATGCGCAAGACGATTGGAAAATTACGCGCGACCTGACCATCAACTATGGCCTGCGGTATGAATATGTTTCTCCGCCAGTCGCCGAAGAGCTAGGCCACGTGTTTGGATTCGACTTCAACACCGGGCGGCAGGTCTTCCCGCTGCTCGGGCAGATTCGGAAATCGATCGTGAAGCCGGACTTCAAAGACTTCGCGCCCCGGCTTGGCTTGGCTTACAATCCGCGCTGGGCGCCGTCATGGGTGATCAGGGCCGGCGCGGGTATTTACTACGATCAGAGCCAGTTGAACGAGGTGCAGTTCACCACCAACTCGCCACCGACATTCTTCCAGCAGAATCTCAACTATACGGGGAGCGGCCTTCCGCCAGCGCAGTTCGGCGTAAACACTTTGCCCGTAATCCCGGTTCCGTCCATAGACGCGAATTACCAGACTCCGCCGGGTACGAACGTGTTCGCCGAAGAGATCGACGGGCGCAAGCCTCGCGAATACATGTGGAACGGTTCCGTGCAGAAGTCGATTGGGTCCAATTGGTTGTTTGAGGCCGCCTACATCGGATCGCAATCGAGACGCCTCTCAAAGCGATATAATTCCAGCGCCCCGGCCGTCCCGGGTATTCTTTACCGGGTAGTTCCGGGGACGCAGCGGTTCCCGAATCTGGGCGGGATGCTGTACTCTTCGCAGGCGGGCAAGGGCACATTCCATGCGCTGAATACGAAGCTTGAGCGGAGGTTTTCGAGCGGGTTCTCCATTCTCGGCGCGTATAGCTGGTCCCACTCGATCGACACGGACTCGGGCGGCTCGTTCGGCAGTCCGAATCTGAATCCCGCCAATTTCCAGCTCGATCGGGGATCTTCGGACTTCGACATCCGGCACCGCTTCGTCACTAACGTTATCTACGAACTTCCGTTCGGGAAAGGGAAGAAGCTTCTCGGCTCCGCGCCGAGCCTGGTGAATCAGTTTGCCGGCGGCTGGCAGCTCAACATGATTACGGTATTCCAGTCCGGCGTCAATCGTAGCGTCACGTCTCCCAATACGTCGACGATCAGCTTTGTTACGCAGCGCGCCGATGCCACCGGAATCGATTCCGGTTCGAGCTTCACCGGCAAGAACGGAAGCACGATCAAACCCGGCGAAGGATTCGGCAATAATAATCGCGCGCTCTATTGGCTCAATCCAAATGCGTTTTCCGTCACGCAGCCGTTGCGTTTTGGAACTTCAGGGCGCGATATCATCGCGGCCCCGGGATTCTGGAACTGGGACGTCTCGCTTTTCAAGAATTTCAATTTTACGGAGCGCGCGACGCTGCAATTTCGAGCTGAGTTCTTCGACGCTTTGAATCAGACGCGATTCAATCCGCCCAACATGGATGTGTCGAGCCCATTCTTTGGGCAGATTCAAAGCGCGCAGCCGCCGCGTATTATTCAACTCGGGTTGCGGCTGCAGTTCTGATCCGTTGGCGCGGCCACTTTCTTACGATCGGCGGCCTCCTTCGCGCGGAGCTTAACTATTCGTGCGATCAGCTTCACGGGAACGGGCTGGGCGAGCGGGAAGCGGAGTGTGCCCCGGTCGTTGAGCTCGTATGGCGCGAGGTCGTCCTTGAACGCATCCACAAGGTGAGCGCTTATGGGGTAGAGAGAGTAGTGTCGTTTCCACCCGGCGAAATAGATGACGGTTTCGCCGCGTAGTTTGTATGCCGGGATTTGATACGAGATCGCTTCCTCGGCGCCCGGCAACGCCCTAACGATGGTGCTGCGAACCAATTCGAGTACCCCTTGCACGGCCTCTGGCTGCGCTGCGATGTAGTGGCCTAC
>JALYXS010000284.1 GCA_030946965.1 Acidobacteriota bacterium | reverse complement strand
CCCAACTATAAGTCCTGCACCAATTTCATCCGGACCGTCGCAAAAGATCGTTTTGGATTTGAAGCACCCGATCTGGACGAGTTGGTGAAGTGGGCCGACATCATCGACGGAGCGCAGTATTCGGATGCCAAAACCGCTGTCGAGTTGGGCGAGCCGGCAATGAAGCTAACGCTCGTTATTGAAGGGTCCAAAGGGTCGGAGACGGTCCAGAAAATTATCGGGTGGATGCCGGAAATGCGGCTGGCCGAGATCGTCGCGCTGCCAGAGGTGCAGGCAGTCTACAAGCCGCTTTATGAGAGACATCTAAAATCGGTCGAAATGATTCGCGAGCGGGCCAGCGAGAATGGCGGGGTCATTACGTTCGACCTTTCCGGATACGACATTGAAGGCTACAACAAATTCATCCCTTATTTTCTGTTTCCGGGCGGCGCGTATACAGTGGCGGTAAGCCCGTCGAGCTTTCGAACGAAGATTTCCGTCGGATCGAATCCCTGGGCGCCGGCCGAGCCAACGCACAATCTGGCCACGATATGCGAGCGCTACGGCGGCGGCGGTCACGCGCGCGTCGGCGCGATCAGTCTTGAGCCGGGGGCACTCGATCAGGCGCGGAAGATTGCCGCCGAGGTTGCCGAAGAGCTGAAGACGTAAGCTTCTCGACGTGCTTGGCGATCATGTCACATTCAATATTCAGACGGTCGCCCGGATGGCGCGAACCGAGCGTTGTGTGCTGGTACGTGTGCGGGATAATCGCGGCCGAGAGAACGCAATCCTCGATGGCCGCGATAGTGAGGCTGACGCCATCGATCGCGATCGATCCTTTATAAACCAGATAGCGGTCGAGGTTTTCGGGGACACCGACGCGCATCCACCAGTTTCCGTCGCGTAGACGGTCGAGGGCGAGGAGTTCACCCGTTCCATCCACGTGGCCTTGAACGATGTGGCCGCTCAAACGGGTGGAGAGCGTCAGTGGACGCTCCAGATTCACGCCCGAGCCGGCGCCGAGGCCGCTCAGGTTGCTGCGCGCCATGGTTTCGGGGGCGAGATCCGCGGAAAAGCCTCGAACTTCGATGCGGGTGGCCGTGAGGCAGACGCCGTTCACGCAGATGCTGCCGCCCGGCAGGAGATCGGATAGCACGGTCGCGCACTCCACCACCAGAGCGGGCGCGGGCTGGCGGATAAAGCCGATCTCTTCCACTATTCCGGTGAACATCGTCCTAGTAATCCTTCTCCACGTTCGCCTCTACCGCGAATTCGTCGGTCGCGATCGCATGCACCTGGACCCCGCGTAGCTGGATCGCATCCGCCCTTCGCCTCCTCCCAATTCCTCCCGCGATGGGCAACGATTGCGTCCCGCCCAGGATTTTCGGCGCGTAGTAAAAAAAGATCTTGTCCGCGGCCTGCGCTTCGAGCACCGCCCAATTCAACTTGCTGCCGGCCTCGATCAGCAGCGAGAGTGTCTTGCGTTCTCCAAGCCATTGCACCACCCGGTGAATATCGACCCGCCCACGCGGCCCATCGAACACCAGGACCTGGACGCCGCGTCGCTCAAGCGCGCTACGCCGTTCGGCCGATGCAGCCGACGTCGTGACCGCGACCAGATCCTCTTCGACCTTCTTTGCCATGTGCGAAGACAGCGGCAGGCGCAGTTGCGAATCGAGCACGATGCGCAGCAGCGGGCGGCTTCGAGGCAGGCCCATTCGATCCGTTAACAGGCAGTCGTCGGCGAGAACCGTTCCAATGCCAGTCAAAATCGCATCCGACTCGTGACGGAGCTGCTGCACGTGCGCCCGCGCGGTGGCGCTGGTGATCCAACCGCGGTTATCGTCCGGAGCCGCGATCTTGCCGTCGAGCGTCAAGGCGGCTTTCAATGTCACCAACGGCTTGCCGGTCCGCATGAAATGAATGAAGGCTTCATTCAGCTTCTCCGCTTCGGGCAAAGCCGCGATCTCCACCGCGATGCCGGCCGCGCGCAGTTTTCGAAATCCATCGCCTCCCACAATCGGATTCGGGTCCTGCATCGCCGCAACCACGCGCGCGATTCCGGCGGCGATCAATGCATCCGCGCACGGCCCCGTGCGGCCTTGGTGCGAACAGGGTTCGAGATTGATATAAAGCGTCGCCCCCCGCGCGCGCTCCCCCGCTTCTTCAAGTGCCAGAATTTCGGCGTGTTTTACGCCGGGATAAGTGTGGAATCCGCGCCCGACAACTTCATCGGAATGGATCAGCACGGCGCCAACCAGGGGATTAGGACTGGTCTGCCCTTTTCCGCGCCGCGCAAGATCGACAGCCTCGCGCAAGTGATCGGCACTCATTCTTCAAACAGCGAATCGATGAAGCTTTCGGGATCGAACGGAAGCAGATCGCCGGCCTTCTCGCCGACGCCCACGTAGCGAATCGGCAATTGCAGTTCGCGCGCGATCGCAATGATCACGCCGCCTTTCGCAGTTCCGTCCAGCTTGGTGAGAACGATGCCGGTGACGCCCGACGATTCGGTGAAGCGCCGCGCCTGCTCCAGACCGTTCTGCCCGGTGGTGGCGTCCAGTACCAGAAGCACTTCGTGCGGGGCGGAAGGAATCACGCGCGCCGCCGTGCGCTTCATTTTTTCCAGCTCCGCCATGAGGTTGGCCTTCGTCTGCAATCGTCCGGCGGTGTCCACGATGACGTAATCGCTTTTCCGCGCGCGCGCCGCTTGCAACGCGTCGAACACGACAGCGCTCGGGTCGGCTCCAGACTTTTGGCGAATCACTTCGGCGCCGGTGCGCTCGCCCCACACCTCAAGTTGCTCAATCGCGGCGGCCCGAAATGTGTCGGCGGCGCATAACAGCACGGTGCGGCCCTCTTCCTGAAAGCGCGCAGCCAATTTACCGATCGTCGTAGTCTTGCCGGCGCCATTCACGCCAACCACCATCACGACCCCGGGCGGCTCCTCGACATGCACGGGCGGCCGATCCGCGGCTTGCAGTATTTCGAGCAGATGCTCCCGGATGAGACCGCGCAATTCGCCCGCGTTGTTGACCATTTTCCGGTCCACGCGCACGCGAATCCGGTCCAGAATCTCGGTCGTGGTGCTGACGCCGATATCGGCGCTAATGAGCGTATATTCGAGTTCGTCGAGAAGTTCGGCGTCGATCTGCTTGCGCCCCGAGAGCGTTTCTTCCAGCCGCGAAACCAGCCCGGCGCGTGTTTTTTGAACTCCGGATTTGAGCTTTTCGAGTAGCGTCGGCTCCTGTTCCACCGAGCCGAACAGCGTTTGAATCATTTTGGCTTCATTGTAACAGCCACCTAGACCTACATCGGGGTCAGATCGTTCGACAGAATCACCGCTTCGGCCAAATCGCGCATGGGCCGCCGCAGTCTCCGGCTCTCATTCCGCAATCGCAGATAAGCTTCCTCTTCGGTGAGCGAGTGCCTGTGTTGTAGAATTCCCTTCGCGCGCTCTACGATTTTCCTGGTCTCCAAAGCGCGCTTCATATCGAGCGTTTCGATCGTCAGGCGGGCGTTCTCGATCGCGATCGCGGCTTGTCCCGCGACCGCCTTCACGAATCCGATCTCTTCATCGCTGAAGGGCCGCCCCGGGCGCGCCTCGATGCTGATTGCGCCCAGAGCCTTGTCGCGCGAAGTCAGAGGAACGGATAGTCCGTTCGGGCTGCCGGGAGCGTCCGAGAGCACAATGGAGCATCCTGGGGCTTCAAGCGTTTCGGCAACCATCCGCGATATCCGCGGCAGGACTTGTTCGGGATCGCTCTCCTCGGAGATGGTTTGAGCTACCGCGGCAAGCGTCTCCATTCGCTTGGCCGCGCTCTGCGATTCTTCCGTCAAGCGCGATTTCGCCAAAGCTCCGCCCATCTGCTCGCCGATGAACGTAACCAGCGCAACTTCTTCAGCCGTGTGTTGGTGGGGCTCGCGATGATGAACGTTGATGACGCCAATTAAATCTCCGCCGCTCACTAGAGGTACCGACAAAAACGCGGCGTAGCTATCTTCCGGAAGAGCTTGAAACGCCTTGAAGCGGTTGTCGGCCCATGCGTCTCTTGCAAGCGCAACTACTGATTTATGAACGGCCACCCAGCCCGTAATACCCTCGCCCATCTTGAGGCGAATGTGGCCAATCTCTTTAGAGTGCGGCAGTTGCGAAGCGCGCAGCACCACGTCGCCCCTGGCGTGATCCGCTAAATAAACAAGACAGGCGTCGCTGTCCGCAACCTGCATAATCAGACCGACCAGGTCGTTCAGCATCGTCTCCAGCTCCAGCCCGGAACTCACGATGTTGCTGATGCGGTGCAGCAGCGATACCTGGCTGCCCATGGGTTCTACTTCCGTCACTTCCGTATTCACTTGGATTCACCTATAAGACCAGTCTATGAAGGGGTTGCGGGCGCGTCCAATTCAATTTTTCTATAAGGCGGATCGGAGAGGAATTGAAATTGAGATGGAAGGATGGGAGGCCCGAAGGCCCGAAGGCCTGCCCATCATTCCTCTAAAGAGGGTTTAGTACGAAGTGGCGCCGCTGGTCTGATGCTTTAATTTGCTTACCTGATCGTGCGCCTGACGGACTTCCCCGCTCTGACGCTGCACGACGGATTGGAGATCGCTCGGAAGCCCTTTCGCCAGCGCATTTTCATAAGCTTCTTTCGCCGCGTCTTCACCGCGCTCGCATTCCGCGATTACGGCCGCGTCGTTATCTCCGGTTACCGCCGATTTCACGTTCAACCATCCACGATGTAATGCTCCCGCTACACTGCCTGTCGTGTCGGGGCTGCCGCCTAGCTTTGCGACCTCCGACTGCAACTCGGACGCAAATTGCGCGCGCTGGCTCGAAAGCTTCTGAAAAAGAGATTGCAGATTGGAGCTTTTTACACTCTCGGCCGCCGAGCGGAAGCCGTTTTCGCCGTCCTTGCACGTCGAAATCAAACCGTTGAGCGTCGAACGAATGTCGTTTGTGTCTATTGCCATGTGTTCCATCCTTTCCCAAGTGGAGGTGCAACTGAGATGCCATCCGGACCCCCTTGTTGTATATTCACGAGACCATGTTCAAAATTTCGTTATTCCTCGCATTGGCCGCTTTCCCGGGAGCTTCAGCCGAAAAGATGTCCGCCCGGGAATTGATCGAGCTCGCCATGCGCACGCCCGATGCACCGCAATTTTACAAAGCCATTGCGGACGCGTTCCCCGAAGCCGACCTCAAGAAAGGCGCCGCCGTCTTAGGCCAAGGACCCGATTTCATTTGGGCAGTCGATTCATCGAGTAGGCCGTCGCTTTTTGTCGACGGCGCGGCTGGACCGGCGATGAAGCAAATCCGCGGAGGCAATCTTTGGATTGCCACGGGCACGCTCAAGACCGGCATGGCCCATAGTTTTTATTACCTGGTGAACGGCAACCGATTCGGTGGCAGCTACGATCTGCCTGCGTACGGCCCGGAATCCTACGCCAAGCCGGGCGTGCCGCAAGGAACGCTATCCGAAAAAATGGTGCATACCAGCAAAATTTACGGTGGCATGAAGAGCGATTATTGGATTTACGTTCCGGCGCAGTACGATCCGAAAACGCCCGCCGCCCTGATGGTATGGCAGGACGGGGCGACTTACAACCAGCGCGACGGCGGCAGGACGCGTGTCCTCGACGTAATCGACAACCTCATTTACGAAAAGAAGATTCCGGTGATGATCCAGGTATTTATCGCGCCGGGAAAGATTGGCGAGAAGGCGATGCGCAGCATTCAATACGATACTGTAAACGATACGTATGCGCGCTTCCTTCGGGACGAGCTACTGGTGGAAGTCGAGAAGAAGTACAGCTTGCGGAACGACGCCTACAGCCGCGGAATTACCGGCCTTTCGTCGGGAGGCATCTGCGCGTTTAACGTGGCTTGGCAGCAACCGGACCAGTTCAGCCGCGTGCTTTCTTGGATTGGTAGTTTCACCAGTATTCAATGGAAGCCGGGAGTGATCGACGGCGGAAATGTTTATCCCAACAAGATTCGCAAAGAGGCCAAGCGCAACGTTCGCGCGTGGCTGCAGGACGGCTCGGAGGATCTCGAAAATAACCACGGAAGCTGGCCTTTGCAGAATATTCAGATGGCCAATTCGCTGAAATTGATGGATTACGATTTCCATCTGGCCTTCGGTCACGGAACGCACAACCCGGCGCACGGTAGCGCGCAGTTTCCCGAAGAAATGGCGTGGTTGTGGCGGGATTACGATCCGGCCAAGCGCGAGCAAACCTACGAGATGGACCCGGCCGAAAAGGCCAAGCCGCTATTCCGGGTGAATATTTACAACCGGGACCACGAGTGACGTTCTACTCCTG
>JALYXS010000260.1 GCA_030946965.1 Acidobacteriota bacterium | reverse complement strand
GGCGTAGGCCGTGCGTCCGGTAACCCGGTAGTGCTTGCGATCAACCTTGCATTTGTCGCACGCCTTCACGCCACCGGGAAATCGCTGTTCTTTCACGTATTCAAGGCAGGCGTCATCGTCCGGGAATTCAGCATTGAAATCCGGCAGGGTGTACTTCTGATCCTTTCGGATCTGATTGTTACGGCCTTGAATGTCTCCCATGTAGTAATTAGGCCTTTTCCTCTACTTGCTGTCAAGGGATAATTCCAGCCGCTCTTGCGTTTCTCCCTTTCTTCGCCCACAATATCCACATGGCTCTAACGCGGCGGCAGAAAGAAGTCATAGATTTTATCGCCGGATTCGTCGAGGAGAACGGCTACAGCCCCAGTTTTGAGGAAATCGCCCGTGCGCTTAAGCTTGCGTCCCTGGCTACGGTTCACAAGCATATTGGCGCGCTGGAGAGCAAGAATTACCTTAAGCGCAGCTACAACCAGAGCCGCTCGATTGAGGTCGCGCCCAAGTATATCCAGGAACAGCGACGGCACCGGCAGGCACAGCCGCTCGAGATTCCTCTATTAGGGCGCATCGCGGCCGGCGCTCCGGTCGAAGCCGTCGAACAGCACGCCACGCTCAGCTTCGCCGATTTCATCGGACATAGCGAAACGTACGCTCTCGAAGTGCGGGGCGAATCGATGATCGAGGACCATATCTGCGACGGTGACATGATCCTGGTCGAACGTAGCCGCGAGGCTCGCGATGGCGATATAGTAGTGGCGCTAGTCTCCGGAATCGAAACTACGCTAAAGCGTTTTTATCGGGAACCTAATGGAAGAATCCGGTTACAACCCGCTAACTCGGCGTTGCGGCCTATCTTTGTGGATCCAGACCAGCTTGAGATCCAAGGCCGGCTGCTTGCGGTCTTGCGGAAGTATAAGTAGCCGGTTACCGGTTTCCAGCTATCTTCCACTGGTTTGCGAATTCTTTCTCGGCTCGCAGCCAGTCTTCCGCTTCGGAGCCGCCTTGCCGTCCGCGCGCTTCCCAATAAGAGTAGGCCAGACGCGCAATTGCGTCGCGATCGTAAAGAACTTCAGCCGCTGTTTCCACAATGCCGGCTTCAGGTTCGGTTACGACCGCCACCTGATGGTGCTTGCCACGGGCGCGCGAACGAGTGGGCATGGAGGATCCTTTGATTACAGAGTCGGGTGAAGACAGTTGTTTTTTAGCCATAAGGCGGTGGAATTGAACCACTATTTTAGCGCAAAGGACGGCCGTTTCCACAAAAATTATTTTTATGAGGCCCATGTGTTCGATTATGCGCTTGGCGAGTGCGGCGGTGGCAATCGCCCTGCTTCTCGCGCGCGCTAGCACAAGCATCCCGGCACCGCCTGAAGTGGTGCTGGTCGAAATCACGGGAGTGATCCAGCCGGTAACCACGGAGATTATCGCGCGCGCTTTCGATCAAGCGGCTGAGCGGCATGCCTCCGCCGTAATCCTACGCCTGAATACCCCGGGCGGGTTGATGGATGCCATGCGGCAGAGCATCGAGAAAATTGTCGCGGCCCCCGTCCCGGTTATCACCTATGTGGGTCCTAGCGGAGGGCGCGCTGCGTCGGCGGGATTTTTCTTGCTGGAGGCCGGCGACCTAGCCGCCATGGCGCCCGGGACGAACACCGGCGCGGCGCATCCTGTTTTGATGGGCGGCCAAATGGACCCGATCATGAAGCAAAAGGTCGAGAATGACGCGGCGGCTTCCTTGCGAAGTCTGACGGCGAAGCGCGAACGCAATAGCGACTTGGCGCAAAAAGCCGTTCTCGAGAGTAAATCCTTCACCGAGAAAGAAGCGCTTGAAAATCATCTGATTGAAATAATTGCGCCCAACGTTGCGGACCTTCTCGCCAGTCTGAACAACCGCGAAATCGTCCGCTTCAACGGTTCGAAGCAGGTCCTGCATTTAGCCGGAGCGAAGATCGTGCCCTATGAAGAAACGCTACGGCAACGCATCTTTTCCGAGATCGGCGATCCCAACCTGGCGATAATCCTTCTGATGTTGGGCGCTCTCGGTGTCTACGTCGAATTTTCCGCCCCGGGCCTCATCTTTCCCGGAGTAATCGGCGCGATCCTGGCGCTCCTCGGTCTCTCGGCGCTTTCCGTGCTCCCCATCAATTGGCTCGGCGCGAGTTTGTTGATTCTGTCCCTCGTGATGTTCGTTCTGGAAGCGAAGTTCGCTTCGCATGGCATTCTTGCGGCGGGCGGCGCCGTGGCGATGGTGTTGGGAGCCCTGATGCTCGTCGATAGCCCGGTTCCCGAACTGCGCATCCACTTGGCCACGGCGCTTTCCGTCGCCTTGCCATTTGCCGCCATCACCGCCGTGTTAGTCTCGCTAGTGGTCCGGGCGCGCGCTAACAAGGTTGTCATCGGCGGCGAAGCGATGATCGGGCAAATTGGCGTCGCGATGGAAGACCTTTCTCCCGAAGGCCGCCTGCTGGTGCGCGGCGAGTATTGGAACGCCGTCTCGACGAATCCTGTCAGAGCGGGCGCAAGGGCGCGGGTAACTGGAATCGACGGCGCGGACCGGTTGCGTTTGACAGTAAAGGAGCTTGAATGATTGGCATTCCCTTGATATTCGCCATCTTTATCGGGATCTACCTGATCTCGTCCATAAAGATTTTGGCGGAGTATGAACGCGGTGTGATCTTCCGGCTGGGGCGCATGCTGCCGCGCGCCAAAGGCCCTGGCGTGATTCTGGTGTTTGCGCCCATCGATCGCATCGTGCGCGTGTCGTTGCGGGTGGATACGCTCGAAGTTCCGCCGCAGGACGTGGTCACGCGCGACAACGTCTCGGTAAAGGTAAACGCCGTAATTTTTTTCCGCGTGATCGATCCGAAACTGGCCGTTGTCGAAGTCGCCAACTTTCTGTTCGCCACCTCGCAACTGGCGCAAACCACGCTGCGGAGCGTGCTGGGCGAAGTGGATCTGGATGAGCTGTTGAGCGCGCGCGAGAAGATCAATCTGCGGCTGCAAAGCATCTTGGACCAACACACATCGCCGTGGGGTGTCAAAGTCACGATGGTGGAAGTGAAGCAGGTGGATCTGCCGGAGCAGATGATTCGCGCCATCGCCAAACAGGCGGAGGCGGAGCGCGACCGCCGCGCGAAGGTGATTCACGCGGAAGGCGAGTACATGGCCGCCGAAAAGTTGGGCATGGCCGCGGAAATTATTCAGCGGCAACCCGCGGCGCTCCAGTTGCGGTACTTGCAGACGCTGGTCGAGATTGGGGTGGAGAAGAACACGACGATCGTGTTCCCGCTGCCGCTCGACATTCTGAGTTCGCTTGGCCGCGCGCTGGATAATTTGGCTAAACCCGATTCGCATTAGTCGCCTTGTTTTAATCTAGGGTCATGGCAACCACCAAGACGGAAGAAGCACAGGAACACGAGTTGGT
>JALYXS010000376.1 GCA_030946965.1 Acidobacteriota bacterium | reverse complement strand
GCCGGCATCTCCGGCAGATCGTTGGCCGGCTTGCCGGCCGCGGTCGAATCGTCGGATGCAAAACCAAGGAAGGCGGAAACTCCGAATAGGAACAGGACGCGGTTCATTCAGCTCCATCTCCAGCGTAAATCATTGTCGTTGCTAGGCTAAAGCCTATCACAATTACCGCTTGGTGAACCACACGACCGCATCCGGCCTCGCACCCGACAGAACGCCGCCATTGGGAGCGCCGTTTACGATGTGATGCGCGTGCGCGGATTCCACGTAGCCAAGGATCGCTCCGGTTCGCCGGTCTATTCGCATGATCCACCCGTTCGCGCTGGTCGGCTCATTGCGTTGCTGCGTCCCGATCCAAAGCGCCCCGTCGTGGAGAGCGACGGAAGTCACCATCCCAAGATTCGCCCACTGGCCCAAAAATTTCCCGCTCGAATCGAACCGTTGCAGCCGCCCATTTTGGCGGTCGGCCACGTAAACCACGCCGTCCGAATCGACCGCGATGCCGTGCGGTTGATGAAATTGGCCGGGACCGTTCCCCGCGCTGCCCCACTCCCGAATAAGCTTTCCATCGGGCGAGTATTCGAGCACGCGCGCATTTCCGTAACCGTCGGAGACGAAGAGATGTCCATTAGGAGCAATGGCAATGTCGGTGGTTCCGTTGAAGCCGCTTTTGGCGGGCGGCTGTCCTCCGACGGAAATATTCATCAACTCCTTTCCTTCGGGAGTGAACTTGATGACATGAGAACTTGCGGCGTCGACGGTCCAAACATTTCCGGCGGGGTCGATGCGAATGCTGTGCGGAATCTGGAACATCCCTTTGCCCCAGGAGCGCACAATTCGGCCCTCGCGATTGACGACGAGTACCGGATCGGCTTTCTCGCCGCGCTGCAGTATGTAGAGGAGGCCGTGGCTATCCATGGCGACCGAAGACGGATACCCGATTTCCCAGGCTGCGTTGGGCGGTTTGATCTTGAACTCGACGCGCTCAAGCGGCAGGCGTGGCGCACGCGCGATGGATGCACGAAGTTCCACGGCCTGTTGGTCTAAATCCGCGCCGGACGTTTGCGCGCATACGGAGAAGCAGAGTAAACCGAGCAGTAAAGACGTGCGATTGCAATCCATAGACTTCAGATATATTACATTCCAGATTACAGCTATGCGCGGCTCGACATTCTTATTTCTTTTGCTGATGGGATCGCCCGGTTTCAGGTTCGACTTCGGATCCGGCAAGACTGCCCAGGGCTTTTCGAAGGTCACGCCAGCAACCATGTATTCCGATGAACGAGGGTACGGATATGAAGACCCTGGATACACACCGCCGTTCTATCTTTCGGTAAAGGTGCCGGAAGAAGGCAACTACAACGTGACCGTCACGCTCGGCGATGCGGAAACAGAATCCACGACTACGGTGAAGGCAGAATTGCGCCGGCTCATGCTGGAACAAGTGCATACGCCTCCAGGTAAGTTTACGACCCGCGCATTCATTGTGAATGTCCGCACGCAAAAGATCGCGGGCGGCGGAGAGGTCAAACTGAAGCCGCGAGAAAAGACATCCGAATCGTGGGCTTGGGACGACAAACTTACATTAGAGTTCACCGGTGCGCGACCCGCGGTTCGACGTATAACAATCGAAAAGGCCGATAACATCCCGACGATCTACATTGCCGGCGACTCCACCTCAACCGATCAGGCATCCGAGCCGTTCAACAGTTGGGGTCAAATGCTGACGCGATTTTTCAAGCCCGATATCGCGATCGCGAATCACGGGGAGTCGGGAGAATCGCTGCGAAGTTTCATCGGCGAGAACCGGCTGGCTAAACTGATGAGCGTTATCAAGCCGGGCGACTATGTCCTAATTCAAATGGGACACAACGACCAGAAGGAAAAGGGCGAAGGCGTCGGTGCATTCACCACGTATAAGGCGAATCTGAAGCGTTTTATCGCGGAGACCCGGCAGCACGGGGCCACGCCAGTGCTGATTACTCCCATGAATCGTCTGACCTTCGATGCGGAAGGGAAGATCGCGAACAGTTTGGGCGATTTTCCGGAAGCCGTACGCCAGACCGCCAAAGAACAGGAGACGCCCCTCATCGACCTGAACGCGATGAGTAAGCCGTTTTACGAGGCGCTCGGGCCAGTGGACGCTCACAAAGCGTTCGCGGGTAACGATACGACCCATCACTCCGATTACGGCAGCTACGAACTGGCGAAATGCATTGTGCAGGGCATCCAGGAAGCCCGGGTTCCCATCGCCAAGTATCTGGTGGACGGAATCCCTGCGTTCGATCCCTCGCATCCCGATGCGGTGGAGAAATTCGACGTTCCGGCGGAGCCGGTGGGCGCGGTACACAGGCCTTACGGCAACTGACGTTCGCTGTCGCGGCATTAATGCGGATCTAAGTTTCTCTGCAACCATAAACACATGACCGATGCGGCGCTTCTGCAGCACATTTTGCGACTGCCTCACGCCAAGGCGAACCTCAAACAACTCAATCGCGAGACGCACGCGGCGCGAGAAACGCTCGAAGCGGCGCTCGAGCGTTTGGCGGTTCGTGGAGAACTGATTGAACTCCGCGCCGGCCACTATTCGGCAACCGCGAACAGCCGGGAATTCGCCAGCGGGCGCGTCAGCATGCATCGCGATGGATACGGTTTTCTGATTCCGGACAAACCGGTCGAAGGCATTACCGGCGACATCTATATTCCTTCCGATGCGACGCTCGGGGCCATGCACGGCGACCGTGCGCTGGTTTGCATCGGCCGCATTGAACCCAGCGGCCGCGCGGACGGCGAGATCCTGAAAATTCTCAAACGCGCGCACCCCACTGTCGTCGGCGAATTTCGCATCGCGCGGCGCGGATATTTTGTAGTGCCTCACGACCGACGGCTGCAAGATTGGATCGAGATTCCGGAAGAGTTCGTGATTCCGGCGGAGGCCCCGCCAGTCGACCGCATCGGGCTGAAACCGTTTGCCATAACCGGGGCGGCCGCGCTCGAAGGCATGATCGTCAATGTGGAGTTGATTGAATACGCGGAGCGCGGCGAGCACCCAATCGGCAGGGTTGTCGAGATCCTCGGCCGGCCCGGCGACTTTGGCATCGACGTCGAAATTATCATTCGCAAACATCACTTGCCCAACCACTTTCCTCCCGGCGTAATCGAGCAGGCGCAAAACATTCCGTCCACTATTTCAGCCTTCGAAATGGAAGGCCGCCGCGATTTTCGAGACCTGCCGATCGTCACGATAGACGGTGAAACGGCGCGCGATTTCGACGACGCGGTCTGGATCGACCAACTTGCGAACGGGCATTTCGCATTGCATGTGCATATCGCCGATGTCGGCCATTACGTGCGCCCCGGCACGCCCATCGACGCCGAAGCACGCCTGCGCGGGACCAGCGTGTATTTCCCGGACCGCGCCGTTCCCATGCTGCCCTTCGAGCTGTCGACGAATATCTGTTCGCTGAATCCGCGGGTTGACCGGCTGGTGCTATCGGCGTTGATGGAATTCGACCGGCAGGGCGATTTGGTTGGGCAGGAGTTTTGCCGGGGCGTAATCCGCAGCGCCGAACGCATGACCTACACGAACGTGCATCTGTTGCTTGAAGGCGATCCCGCCCAGCGGGAACGTTACCACCCGCTGGTGGAATGCTTCGAACTGATGCGCGGGTTTGCGATGGTACTCAACCGAAAACGCACGCGGCGCGGATCGATCGATTTCGATTTGCCCGAGCCGCTGATCGAGTTCGACGAACTCGGCGCGATGACTGGCGTGGCGCGAGCGCAGCGGAACATCGCCCATCGGATTATTGAAGAGTTCATGTTGGCGGCAAACGAAGTGGTGGCGGGGCATCTTTCGAATACGGGACTGTCCTCGATCTATCGCATTCACGAACTGCCCGATCCGAGGCGCGTTTTAGAATTCGAAGAGATCGCCGCCCATTTCGGGTATTCGCTCGGCGTGGGCGCGATTCCGGTGAAGAAGTTCGGCAAGCAACACGGTATTCCGGCAATGGCGCTGCCGGGCGTCAAGCTGACCTCGCGCAATTACCAGAAGCTGGTTGCGAAAATCGAGGGGAAGCCGGAAGAGCGGATCTTGAGCTATCTTATGTTGCGGTCACTGAAACAGGCTCGTTACAGCATCGATAACGTTGGGCACTTCGCGCTGGCGGCCGATTTTTACACGCACTTCACGTCGCCCATCCGCCGCTATCCCGACCTGATCGTCCACCGTCTTCTGGCCGCGTCGCTTGACGGTTGGAATTACGCGCGGGAAGCCGAATTGAACGCGATCGCGGATGAATGCTCGCAATCGGAGCGTCGCGCCGCCGACGCCGAACGCGAGCTGGTCGAGTGGAAGAAGGCGAAGTTCATGGAGGGGCGTCTCGGCGAGGAGTTCGACGCCTTGATCATCAGCGCGACGAAGTATGGTTTATTCGTCGAGCTCAATGATTTATTTGTCGAGGGGCTTGTGCCGATGGATTCCCTGCCCGGCGATCGCTATGCCTATCACGAAAACGCGCGCAAGATTATCGGGCAGCGCACGCGCCGCGAGTTTTCGGTAGGCGGCAAACTGCGCGTGGTTCTCGACCGCGTGGATTCGATGGAACGCAAGTTGCAATTCTCGATTGTCGAACCGGTCCGGCCGCGAACGAAGAAGTTCAAGAAAAAGCTACAGTAGCTTCTTGGTATAGGCCAGGCTGGCGTCCAGATCTTCGCGCTCTCTTGCCGCCGCGTCCGCTTTCGCCACCGGCGGATTATCATGAGGTTTCCCGCGCTCGGCGATATCGACGAATCGAACGAATTCCGATGCCGGCGTGCCGCGATATGCCTCCCAGAACTTCGGGGCGCGATACGGAAAAATGCGCGGACCCGTCACGATGGATTCGAGCGATAGCGCGCGTCCAGGGCATAGTTCCGCATACTTGCGAACGTAGTCGTCGATGCGCACATCGCCTTCGCCCATTCGCACCCAGGCAACCGCCGCGCCTTCGGGAACCTGCCACACCGCGCTATCCCGCACATGGCTGGTCAGTACATACGGATACAACGTTTCAAGCGTGAGATGCGGATCTTCAATAGTCCAAAGCGGATTGCCCGAATCGAGACACGCGCCCACGAAATCTTTGCCCGCGCCTTCGATCAAACTCTTCAACTCGCGCGCCTGCATGTCGCCGGCGTGGTTTTCGATCGCGATTTTAATGTTGCTGTCGACGGCGCGCGAGCGCACGTGGCGCAACACCTGCACGGTATCCTCGATGTGTTTTTCGATGGGCCCGGGCCGGCGGTCCTCCATGCTCCCCAGCACGGCGCGGACAATTTTCGATCCCACGATGTTCGCGGCCTGGATCATCCGGGTTAGCTGCTCTTCCGCCGAGCCAGCCTTGGCATCGAACATTTTCGATGATGGGCAGATCGACCGCATTCCAATCTCGATCTCGATTCCGAGCTTCTCCGCATGTTGGCGGACAGCGCGCAGATTCTGTTCGTCGAGACTGCCGATAAATCGCACTTCCGAGAAGTGCACCACCTTCGCCTGGCGCTCGGCGCAATAATCCAGATACTGAAATGGAGTCCAGTTCTGCGAGCGCAGGCTGAAAAGATCGATTCCGAGCTTAACTGGCTTGGGGCCGGCCATCGCCAAAGGCGCGACGCCTGCGGTGGCAATGAATTGTCGTCGATTCATCAAACACGAATTCTAACAGGAGCCTGCGCTTACTTGCGTTCGGCGGCAGCGGCGGTGTTGGTCGGATCGGCGCCGCTCCAAGTCACGTCCGCCGTTGGCCCGTAGATCGCGGGAACGGGCAGATCCAGTAACCTGAGGTAAACGCTTAATTGCGTCCGATGGTGTGCTGTATGCAGGATGCGGCGCCAGAAAATCCAAATTCTCTCGCGTTCCACATCGAAGAATGGAACTGGCGCCAGCCACCATGGCGAATCCCGTTCGGAGAGGAACGTTAGCCGCTCGATGGCAAGAGCGGTCAATGTCTCGCAATAGGAGCGCACCGTGGGGACCTCCGGCTCAATGGCCGCCGCTGCCGGCTCGTACGTGCCGAGAAATTCACCGAAGAAGCGCCGTTCGGACAAAAGCTGGTGCTTCATAATTTCCAGCACCGAACTGGATTTAGGGTGCGCGCGGAATTCAAGATGCCGGTCTGAAAACGCGCGCCAAGTGGAAACCACTTTATTCGTCTCGCTAACGTAAGTCTGCGTTAGGTGCCGCAACAAGGGATCGCGGGTAAGCGGAATCGATTCTTCCGGGATAGCCGTGAATGCATATTTCATTTAGAAACACTATGGCAAATATTCCGCAGCCAATTCGGCGAATTCCGTCGGCGTGACTAAATGGAAACGCAATTCCAGTGAAGAAAACTGCTTCAACTCCAGATTCATCTTTTCCGACGGCGCGTCCGTTCCGGCCACGTAAAGCGATCCAGCGGCCACCCGGAAGGGCAGCACCTGCCAGCGCTTTGCTACTTCGGCCGGGAACGACCTTGTTACCGGGCGCGAAACGGCTTCAAATTCCGGCTTGCCCAGCGGCATATTCAACTGCAAGCTCAGCGCCTCGTATAGATCCACTTCGGTCAACTTCCCCGTCTTCATCAAATGCTCGCCCAGTCTCCGGGCCGGCGGCTTTGAGGCGATGGCGTCCGCGAGTTCTTCCGCCGTGATGTATAGGGAGCCCACCAGAACATCCCCAAGCGAGCGATGGTTTTCCATGAGCGCGGCTCGATTGGGGTAAGCATGCTCGGTTTTCAGCCATACCAGTGGGCGCCCATGGAGCTTTGCATTGAAAAAGCGAAAGATGGCGGAGCCGGTCGCAAGACAGTTGATCCAATTTCCCCAGATTACGCGAACGGGTACGCCGCTTGCGAACTTCCATCCATAAACCCGAGCGCAGCACCACGCGCGCACGCCGATATGGAAAACCTGCAGCACCAGAATAGCCCCGTAGATCCAAACGAGATTCCGCACGCGGTCCGCGAGTCCCCACGGCAAATGCTGGAACCGGCTTGCGATCCACGTAACCATGCCGTAGATGAACAGCAGATTGACGAACGGCGTAACCAGATTTCCCGCCAGACATTTCCTGTCGCGCCAAAACCAGTACAACTGGGCGAACGTTTCGCGAAATCCGTGCCGCTCCCACGATTGCAAAGCGATGCCGGTGACCCACCGGGTACGTTGCCTTACGGCGGCTTTGAAGTTTCTTGGAAAGTATTCGCGGGTCGCCACAAAGCTTCCGTTGTTGAAATGCACCGGCATGAAAATTTGCGGGCAATTCAGCTTGTACATCCGGTATCCATTCTCGTAATCCTCGGTGAGGCATTCGGGCTCGAAAATGCGGTTTCCATGCGCCGCCGCCAAACGCTCCAGGCCTTCCCGCGAGAACCCCGTTCCCACGCCGTTCGAAGGCACGAATCCGCCTAAAATCTGGCGCGCGGGCATGTCTTTGAATTGAAATTCGGCGAATTCGTCGCAGTAGACTCCGTGTGTCAACTCACCCCAACCGGTTGGCAAGGCCAGCACCGGAATTTGCACCATGTCGTTCCATTGCGCGTAATAATTGATCCATCGCAACGCCTCCGGGTGGATCAGGTCCTCCGCGTCGTGCGTGAGAATCATGTCGAACCGGGCACCGTGCTCTTCTTCATAAAGCAACATGCGTTGATAGATCCAGTTGAGGCAATCCGCCTTGGACGTGGGGCCGTCATGCGGGCAGACTGCCATGTGGACGTTGTGGAAACGGCGGGTTACTTCGCGGATGGCGGCGAGCGTGGGACCGTCGTTTGGATACGCGCCGATGAAAAAATCGTAGTTCTCATATTGCTGCGACTGGATATTGTGCTCCACCATGTTCTGGATAACGCGGTGTTCCTTCCAGAGAGGAACGAAGATCGCCATGCGCCTTTCGGGGATTGCCGCGCGTTCAGCGTCGCTGGGCCAAGTCCATTTGTTGTGATGGGAAAATCGCGAACACAACCATCGATAGAAACACGCTATGTCCAGCACAAGATCGTCCAGGGAATTCAGCACCACCCAAATCGCAAGAGGCATCAGAATAGCGGCAACCGACCGGTCCATGGACATAGAGTCTTGTAAACCGTAGTGGGCCGGGAGTCTGGAAAATCGCAAAATTTACCGTAAGATCTCCATCGTCGCGGCCTTTGGCGCGTTTACCTTTTCCCGCAACCCGATCTTGCCCCAATCGGAGGGCGCCGTTACATGCCCTTCCCCAAATGGAGGCCGCAGTTCCTTGATCTCGAGATTGACGTCGTTTCCCCGTACATTTGCCACGGTGTATCCGAAAAACCACCCATCTTCGTACTTTTTCGAAGCGCGAAGGTGTCCGCCGGCGCTCGGCATCGAGAGGTACGTCACGCCTTGCAATTGAGCGTGCAACATTTCATGAACATGGCCCGCAAACACATACTGCACGCCGTATTTTTTCGCCAGTTGGTGAAGAGGAAAATCCGTGTTATTGAAAAGCGTTTCCATCAGCCAGGATGGCCGGTGAGACACGATGAACTTCAAAGGCTGGCCGGCGTGGGATTCCAGATCGGCTTGCAGGAACTTCATTTCTTCCGGCGAAAACTGTTCGGAACGGCTGTTATCGAGGATCGTGAAGTGCGCTTGCCTGTAATCGAAGCTGTAATGCGGTGGATGGCCCGCGTACTTCTCGAAAAGAGCCTGAGATTTGTCCGACCAGATATCGTGATTGCCCGGAGCGAGGTACAGGGGGAATCGTCGAAACGGGCGAAGAATACGTTTCAGATCTTGCCATTCGGCTTCGGCGGTCTCCTCTTTTAAGCCCTGAATAGAGTCTCCCACGCTGACCACGAAAGCGGGATTGGCGGCTGCCAGGTTTTTCCATGCACGTTCGTAGACGCCCGGCTGCGCTTCGCCTGTTCGATCGCCCAGGATTACAAAGCGGAACGAGTCCTGATTTGCTGCATCTCCCGCCGCCGTGATTGCCGCCAACAAAGCCGCCATGGCCGGGACGGCAAACAGGAATCGACGAGGAGTGCCTTTCACCTCCCCACCGTAACAGCTTCGGCGGAATGCCTTTTACGATATAGTTGCTTTCGGAGCCTTTTGAGAACCAAATGAAAACCAAATTGAGCATGGTCGTATTCGTAGCAGTGGCAGGCGCGTTTTTCCTCCCCGGAGTCGCAATGAGCCTGCAAGCGCCCGCCGCCGCGCCGCCCAGAACGACGCCGGCTAACAAGGCGAACGCCACGCTGCCGCCATCGGCACAGGCTATCGCCGACGCCAGGTCCGCCGGGCAAGTCTGGGTAAACCTGAGCAGCGGCGCTTATCACAAGGACGGCGAGTTTTACGGCAAGACGAAACGCGGAAAATTCATGGGTGAGGCCGATGCCAAGAAGGCGGGATACCACGAGGCGAAGCAATCCGCGACGTCGAATAAAGCCGCTGCCGCCATCCACAAAAAAACCGCGGCGACTTCGGGAACCGACGCCAGCGAATCCACCCACACGGGTAACACGCCCCCGCCCGGCAAACCGTAGGAGCCCACGTGCGACGGGTCTCGGCGCTGAACCTTCTTTCCGCCGCCTTTTGTCTCGCGTGTTTGGCGCAGCAGAATAACCCATACGTGGGCGACGCTGCCGCCGCGGACACCGGCCGCGGGGTTTTTCGCATCTATTGCGGCCCTTGCCATGGAATGCGCGCGCAAGGTGGCCGCAGCGGGCCGGACCTCACCCGGGGCGTGTTTCATGCAGGCGATCGCGATGCCGATTTGTTCGGAGTAATCACCAATGGAGTACCCGGCACCGAAATGCAGTCGTACTCGTTTCTACCGCCTGATACGGTCTGGCGGCTCGTCGCGTTTATCCGTGCGACAGTTCATCCGAGCGGCGAAGTAGCAAAGGGCGATGCGGCCCATGGCGCGGAACTTTTCTGGCGGAAGGGCGCGTGCGGCCAGTGCCATGCGGTAGG
>JALYXS010000251.1 GCA_030946965.1 Acidobacteriota bacterium | reverse complement strand
GCTTGCTTCAGACCGGTTTTGCTGCTTCGATCGCGGGCCTCGGCAATAACCACCGCAACCCGCCGCCTTTCCGCCGGACGCGAGTCCAATAACTTGACCGCGAGCATGACGGCATCGACGAAACTCGATCCCGAGCCGCGCGCTTGAACCTGCTTCAATGCGTTTGCGAAATTCTTGAAGTGACCGCTGAATGGCGAAACCACTTCCACTTCATCGCGGATCGCGATCAGCGCGGCTTCGCCGGATTCCCCCGTAACGAACGCGTCGAACAAGTTCACGGAGCGCCGTACGCGGTCGAGCGCCTTGCGCGCTCCGAAAGGCGGCTGCAACCGCCACGACGAGCGACACCGGCTGGGCAGTTTCATGGGAGCGCACAACTTGCGAGCGTCCGTTATCCGTCAGGGCAAAATCGGATTCCTGCAGATCCCGCACGGGCTTGCCCGCGTTATCGCTGACGGAAGTAGGAGTCATCACAAGGGAAACTTCGCTTCGAAAATCGGGTGCGCCGCGGGATTGCGCCCAGAGCTGGCCTCCCGCGAAAATTGCCAGAAGGTCCCGTCTGCTGCAAAAGCTCATATGATCCGAATCGCCTCGGAAGGAAACTCGATGAACCAGCTTTGATTATCTTTCTGGCGCTCCCACTCCGCGCGGGATATTTCCGCCGTGATTCCCCCGAAGAACTCGAGACGAACGGAATACGGAGTTTCAAAACGGTGTAGCAACGCCGCCGGAAGGCAATTCTCACCTGGGCCCGAATGCACTTGTACATCCTCCATTCGCACATGGCACGATACCCGATCGCCCCGAAAGTGCCCTGGAAAATAGGCTGCGGTCAATTCACCGTCCGGCACGCGCAGACGGCTGGTTTTGCGCCCAGGATCGAGCGCCGCGATCTCGGCCTCGAACAGATTAGCGATTCCCAGAAGCCGCGCCGTCTCCCGGTTCACCGGGTGGGCTATCACCTCAAAGGGGGCGCCGTGCTGAACGATGCGCCCGGAATCGTAAATCAGCACCGATTCCCCGACCGCCAGACACTCTTCCACGTCATGCGTGACCAGCAGCATGGGAATGCGGAAGTCCGCTCGCAGATCGCGTAACAGCGTGTAAAACTCGGCGCGAAGAGGCGCGTCGAGGCCGCGCGCCGGCTCATCGAACAGGAGCATTTTCGGCCGGGAAATCAGCGCGCGAGCGATGGAGCAGCGTTGCTTCTGCCCACCCGAAACCTCGTGCGGCCGCCGCCTCGCCATGTCTTCCAAGTGGAAGCGGTCGAGCATCTCGTTAACGAGCCGCCGGCGCTCGATGCGAGGCTGCCGCCCGGCCGCGAATACCAGATTCTGCCGCAGCGTCATGTGCGGAAACAGTGCATAATTCTGGAATACATAACCGCAATGCCGGTCTTGGGGCCGCAGACAAACGGCCGCGGGCGCATCGAAAAGAATTTGATCGTCAAGCAAAATCCGGCCCCGATCGGGCCGCACAAATCCGGCGATGCAATCGAGCGTGAGCGTCTTTCCCGAACCGCTGGGGCCAAATAGGACCGTAACGCCGGGGGCCGCCTGAAACTCCGTGTCGAGCGTGAAGCCGGCGGATTCGGGACCCGGCGGAAACGTCTTACCCAGGCGAGCCTGGATCATTTCTGTTCCAAGCGGTTAGCGGCGTACACGATGGCAATCGTGAAGATGGAAATAGCCAGCACCAGCGCGCGCGCGGTTGTCCCATTTCCGCTCTCGACCGCATCGTAAATCGCGATCGAGGCGGTTTGGGTGCGGCCGGGGATATCTCCGGCGATCATCAGAGTCGCGCCGAAATCGCCCAGCGAACGCGCGAACGCGAGCACCGCCGCCGCGACTATCGACCGGCGCGCCAAGGGGAGGGTCACGCGCCAAAATAAACGCCATTCCGACGCGCCAAGGGTGCGGGCGGCGCGCTCGAAGCTGCGATCCACGCTTTGGAACGCCGCGCGCGAGGACTTCACCAGCAGAGGTACGGCGTGCAGCGTGGAAGCGAGCACGGCCGCTTGCCAGGTGAAGACCAGCGGCACTCCAAACAGCCATTCATAAAACCGTCCGGGAGCGCTGCCCCGTCCAAGCGCGACGAGCAAGTAGTAGCCCAGCACGGTCGGCGGGAGTACCAGGGGCAGCATGACAATCGCGTCCAAAAATTCCTTTCCCCGAAAGTTCCGGTTCGCGAGTAGATAAGCGAGCCAAAGCCCGACCGCGAGCGACAGGATAGTCGCCAGCGTGGCTACGCGGAAGCTTAGCCACAGGGGAAACCAATCGACGGGCATGTTCGATCCAGTTTACAGTTATAGATCGGGCGGCCCTGTGCTAAAAGAAAGATTCAGCCGATAGTAGCGGTAACATGACCGCCACGACAATGACCAAAGACGAGTTTCTCACCGAATTCGCGGACATCCTGGGTACGAACCCGGGCGAGCTTACCATGGAAACACCGCTTGCGAGCCTCGAAGGATGGGACTCGGTCGCTTATCTCTCGACCATGGTGTTGATCGACGAGAAATGCGGAGTGACGATCGGCCCGGAGACGCTGGTCAACTCGAAGACGCCTGGCGACATCTACACGGCTCTCGGTACCGGGGTTCCCTCCTGATGCCGCTCGCGTCCGGCATTCTGGCCGTCGAATACACGCTTGGCAGCGAATCGCTCACCCACGAAGAACTGGAGCGGCGTTTCGGAGTGGAATCGATGAAGAAGGTTCTCGCCGGCGCGGGGATCCGCAATCGGCGGGTGGCGCCCGCCGGGGTCTGCGGATCCGACCTGGCTTTTGACGCCACGCAGAAGCTATTTTCCCGCCATGGGTTGGACCCAAAGTCGTTCGATTTGCTGATATTTTGCACGCAGAGCCCGGATTACCTGATGCCCACCACGGCGTGTCTGCTGCATGAGCGGCTCGGACTCAAGAAAGAATGCGCGTGCTTCGATATAAACCTGGGTTGCAGCCAGTACGTTTATGCGCTTTCGGTTGCGAATGGATTGATCGCTACCGGCGTGGCTAGCCGGGCGCTAGTGCTCACTGGCGATACCATGTCGCACACCGTGAACTCGATGGACCGGTCGATCGCTCCGCTGCTCGGCGACGGGGGCAGTGCGACGGTGCTTGCGGCGGTGCCGGATGGCGGCGGGTTCCTCGGTTTTGAGCTCGGCACGGACGGCAGCGGCGCCGAGTATTTGATGTTGCGGGCAGGCGGGTTCCGGACGCCGGTATCGCCCGAAACAGCCATCGAGGCGGCGGATGCCGAGGGCAACGTCCGTTCGCCCCAGAATTTTTATATGAACGGCGCCGCCGTCTTCCACTTCGCGATCTCCATGGTGCCGAAAATGGTGCAGGGCGTTCTCGGAAAAACGGGGCTTTCGATGGATCAGGTCGATCTGTTTCTGTTTCATCAAGCGAACCAGTACATGCTGGATTATCTTGTGAAAAAGATGAAGATCCCGCCGGAGAAGACGCACTTTTTTCTCGAAGATGTCGGCAATACCAGCGGGTCGACCATGCCCATCCTTCTCGCGGAGGCGTGGCGGGCGGGCAAAATCCGGCCCGGGAGCGTCGTTTTGATGGCGGTGTTCGGAGTCGGATTCTCGTGGGCGGCGACGGTTGTGCGCTGGCCGGAGGAGACGAT
>JALYXS010000247.1 GCA_030946965.1 Acidobacteriota bacterium | reverse complement strand
CGTGATGCATGGCCCATGTGCCAACGGTTGCAGGGCCAGCAGCCGTGTGCCGCGCGCCTCAAATCGGTGATCGAAGGCGCGGGAAGCGCCGGCATGAGGACGGTATTTTGAAAGGGAAAACCAATGGCACGGATGCTGACGATCACCCTGGACGATAGAATTTACCAGGACTTGTTGAAGAAGGCGTCCGAATCGGGACGCACTCTAGAACCGGCCGTCATTACCCCTGTAATCGCAGGCCTGAAGCAAATTGACGACGATCCGTTGCTGAGGCTGGCCGGCTGTATCAAGCCAGGCTATGCGGATATCGGAGAACGCCACGACGACTATATCGAACGGCTCTTTTCGAAGAACTGAAATCGCGGGATGACGCGTAAAGTCTTCGTCGATACGTGGGGCGGGGCAAGCTTTTTTGTAAATGCGGAAGCGTCGAACCGCATCGCGACGGAGTTGATGAAGGGCTGGCGTTCGGAGAACGTGTCGATAGTAACGACGAACGATGTCCTCGTGGAACTTGCGGCTCTGCTGGCCCGGCCGCTCCGAATTCCAGCTTGGACAGGGTCGCGCCGACATTCGGAAATCCCTCCGACTTTGGCAAACGTAATCTGAAAGCAGCTTGGCTGATTGAACGCCTACACCGCCAAAAACTGCATGCACACTGGCTTGTGCATCTCAAAAGTCTGCCCCGTAGGAGTCATCCGGCCACTTCCTTTATCGCGCTTGAACAGCACGACTTTATTCGAATCCTGATCTTCCGCGAACAAGTAATTTCCCGACGGATCGATCCGGAAATTCCGTGGCGCCTTGCCTTCGGTAGACACGTTTTGCACGGTCGTGAGCGTTCCCTTACCGGGATTAATAGCAAAAGCGGTGATGCTGTCGTGCCCGCGATTCGAGGCATACAGAAACTTTCCGGCCGAGTCGATTTCAATCTCCGCTGAATCGTCCTGGCCGGTAAAATCTTTCGGAAGCGTCGAGAGTGTCTCAATCGGGGTCAAACTGCCTTGCTTCGCATCATAGCGAAACGCCGTTACCGAGGAGCCCATCTCATTCACCGAATAGGCAAACTTAGCCGATGGATGAAACGCGAAGTGACGCGGACCAGCGCCCGGCGGAACCTCGCCATACGGCGGATCGTTCGCGGCAAGCGTGCCTTTATCCGCATCGAATCGATAGATGAGTATTTTATCTAACCCCAAGTCCGGAACGAATAGGAAGCGGTTATCCGGCGAGAGCACCACGGCGTGCGCGTGCGGACCCTCCTGCCGTTTCTTGTCTACACCCGACCCGGAGTGCTGGTCGAACGCGGTGCTCTCTCCCAATCGCCCGTCCGGTTCGACGCGAATAGAAGCCACGCTGCCACTACCGTAATTCGCGATGAGCAGATTTTTTCCGGTTGCATCCACAACAAGGTGGCAAGAGCCGCCGCCGCGCGAAGGCACCGTATTGAGCTTAGTCAACATTCCGGTCTTGGAGTCTATGGAAAAACCCGTCGCCGAACCTTTCGGCGCGCCGTTGTTACCGAGTTCACTTACGCTATAGAGATATTTTCGATTCGGGTGGATCGTAACGAACGACGGATTTACAACCTCGGCGACTAATCCGAGTTGGTCGATTTTCGCGGACCCAGCGTCCCAGCGGAACGCCTGGATACCTTTGCTCTCGGGTCCGGTATAGGAACCAACGTACGCGATATAGCGTCCAGTGGCAGTCGATTTCTTGGCCGCTTGGGCCAGTCCGGCCGCGAGCGGAGGGAGAGAAGCTAGAAGATGTCTTCGCGATAGCATATTTATTCTATGTCGAACAATAACACTTGATAATTTTTACTAACTAATGTGTTCTCGATGGAGGGCCAGACTTTCTTATGGACCGGTGTCTCCACCCAGACCTTCCGCTGCTCTTCCGATGCATAAGTCAACACAAACCGGTAGTTGACGTTCGCGGGCGCGCTGCCCACTAACGCCGAACGGAGCTTCTCCATCTTGACGTCGATATATCCGGCCTGTTTCATGGCGGCGGGCTTGAAGATGGTGTGGAAATTGTGCAGCATCTCCTTTTCCTTGGCCGGGTCCACGTTAAGGTCGACGTGAAGTTGGATAGGTTGTGGGGCGGCGGATACGGACGGAACCGCCAGCGCCGCGCCCGCTAACATCGTCTGTAAGTAAGTTCTCCGTTTCAAGGTGTCGTCTCCCGTGAAGTTAGTATTTCGCCTTCATCCCAGTGGCCGCCAACTTAATCCGGTATAGTCCGGTCTCGGCCGTGATATAAAGCGACTTCCCATCGTCGCCCCAATTGCAATTGGCGGGAACTTCGCCTGGCTTGATCGTCCCAATATGCTTGCCGCCGGGCGAGAAGATCCAGATGCCGGCCGGTCCGGCGCAATACAGGTTGCCATCGGTATCCACTTTCATTCCGTCGGGCAGTCCTTTTTCCGTTTCGGAAGTCGCGTCGTAGAATACTTTGCCGTTCGCCACGGTCCCATCCGGCTGCACGTCATAGCGCATCCAAACCTTATGTTTCTCATCTGAATTGGAGACATAAAGCATCTTCTCATCCGGCGAAAATGCAATGCCATTGGGCCGCGTTAAATCCTTAATAATCGCCTGCAGCTTGCCGCCGGCGTAGCGGTAGACGCCATTAAACTTGATTTCTTTGGATGGATCTTCATCCTGTTTGATCAACCCGTACGGAGGATCGGTGAAGTAGAGCGCTCCGTCCGACTTATAAACCAGATCGTTCGGGCTGTTAAAGCGTTTACCTTCGAAACGGTCCAAGTAACTCGATACTTGCCTGTCCTTCGAAATCCTAACGATCCGGCGATTCCCGTGCTGACACAACAGCACTGCATCGTCCTTGTCGTGGATCATCCCATTCGGTCCGATGAAAGATCCAGGCGGCCCGTAACTCTTGTCCGCGCCGCCGGGGCGCAAAATCTCGATCACCTTTCCATCCGCCGACCACTGCCTCACCACGTTGCCCACCACGTCGCTGAACCACAGATATCCGGCGGAGAACCAGAGCGGACCTTCGGTAAATTGGAATCCGCCGGCTAGCTTTTCAATTTTGGCCGAGGCGGGCACCAGCGCATCGAGCGCCCGATTGAGCCGGACAATGCCGCCAACGCCGGCAACTTCTCCGGATGGCTTGGTCTCCATGGCAATAGATGGCTGCTCGGGAGATTTTGTTGAACAGCCGGCAAGTGTAAGAGTGATCAGGAATAGCTCGAACTTCTTCATTTTTCCTTGTGTGGCGGCGTAGTTGAAAGCATCACTTTATAAAACCGATCGTGTGAATGCAAGCGCGAGGGAATCCGGCACACTCCGCTCAAAAGCGGTAATGCACGCCAAACTGAATGACGCGAGCGCTATTCAACACCGATGTAATCTTGCCAAACGTAGTGTTATTGATGTTAAAATTCGCCGGGAAGCTAATTTCGTTGCCGGCGTAAAAGGCCGGATGATTCGGCAGATTGTAGAAGTCGGCGCGGAACTCGATGTTCTGCCGCTCCGTTATTTTCGTGGTTTTCAGAACCGAGGCATCCCAGTTGAAGAACCAGGGCCCGCTGAAATCGCGGCGCTGCAGAGTGCCCAGAGTTCCCGCCGGAGGGTTGAAAAACGCTTCGCCGCTGAACGCGGGACTGCCATCCGGCGCGACTCCCCTCCCATCTGAGTTGATTACCGACGGGTTGATAAACATGGGTCCGTTTCCGGTCTGAAAAAATCCCGTGATGTTATCCAGTTGGCCCTTATTGAGCGGCGTATTGGCGGTATTGTTAATGGACCGGGCGCCCCGATTCAAGGTTCCGCGCGTCGAAAAAACCGAAAACGCGGTGCCCGATTGATATTGCAGGAAGCCCGACGTGCCCCATCCGCCGAGGATACGGTTCAGCACCGGTCCGAAAGTGAAACGCTGCCCCGGCCCGATCGGTAGCGGAAGATAGTAATTCAACTTGAAAACGTGCGTCAAGTCATACGGCGCGCGGGCACGTTCGATTTGCGGATTGGCTATATCGAGGAAAGCCTCGAAGCGGCTTTGACCGTCTCCGGTGGCATCGCTCAGGACCTTCCCGTAAGTGTAATTCCCTTGGATCTGCAATCCGGCTCGCGTGCGCTTCCGGATATCGAATTGCACCGCGTTGTAATCCGAGTTGCTGTAATTGGTAATAGTATTTGTGCCAAGCGCGTTCGGGTTGCGGAAAAACTGGACATTCCCGTTCAAGTGATTCTGCTGATAATACTGGCCGAGCGTTCCGACCTGCCCTTGCAAAATATTATTCCGGACAGTCGAATTAGTCAGATTCGCGTTGCTGAGCTGCCCGAATACCGGCAAGGGCTGGCTGCCTGGTATGGCTGGATTGTAAGCCGGATTGAACGCCCCTCCTCCGGCTTGGGCGAGCAGGCCGTTACTGCGCGCGCGATTGAAATCGTCCAGGAAACCATTCTCTCTAATAATCACCTGGTTATAGTCGAAGGCTCGCAAGCCCTTGGTCGCATGATTACCGACGTACCGCGCCTCCAGGATGAATCCCTTGACCTCCTGCTGCACGCCAAAACTCCACTGCTGAACGTACGGTGTGCGAAGATTCGGGTCGGGTAGCCCGATTGCGTTTCCTGAGTTGAGAGCGTAGAGAGCCGACTCATTAATCGGAACCTGGAAAACCGGCGCGGCGATCGACGGCAAAGCACCCGTGATGCGCCCGTTGGCATTAGTGGCGGAAACCGATTGAGAAAGGCCGTTATTGGTCACTAAATTGTTACGCACGGCCACGATCGTGTCGTCATTAACATAGGCAATGCTGTAACCACCTCTCAACACGGTCCTGCCCGTGCCAAACACATCCCATGCCAGCCCGAAGTTCGGCGCGAAGTTATTCTTGTCTGGCTTGTAATAAGGGCGGCCCACGGAGTTGCCCGCAAAGTTAAGCTGTGAGTTGGAAAGCAGAGTAGTAATGAAGTTGTTGTTGATCAACTGCGGCGCGAGCAGGAGCGAATCGACTTCGTTCAGAACCGTGTAATAGTCGTAACGAAGTCCCATGATCAAGCTGATGCGCGGCCGGATCTTCCAGACATCGGAGACATATCCCGAGTAGGTGTTGTATTTGAAACGCTGTTTGTTTGGCGCGCCATTCACGAAACCGGAAGTCCGGCTGTTCACGTTGAAGGTCTGGTTGTACCCGCTTACCAGACCGGCAAGATCCGAGAGCAGATTGTTCGCGGTGGAAACATCGCTCGCACGCAACCCGGGAATGTCGCCCGCGCTGAAACCGGCGCTGCTGGTAGTTGGAATCCCGAGATTGTAAGTCGGGATAATGCTCGCGTCGTTGAAAGGATTCGTGCGGATCAACTGCATCTGATAGCCGAATGAAAGCACATGATTCCCGCGAACGTAATTAGCGTTGTCTTGGAAATTGTACGTATCGGTGTCCCGCCCTTGAGGCAGAAATGTATTCGCCGGAGAAGTGTAGGTATTTGCATTAATGAACAACGCCGGATTAGCGCCGGCAACATTAAAAATGCCGGGCGATAGATTGAAACCACCGCGGAGTTCATTGGTCAGCGTCGGCTTCACGGTCCAACGCCAGCTTAGTGAGAAGAACTTCGAGCCGTTGTCGTTGAAAACGGGCGGAATGGCGGTATAAAAATTCCCGATGTCGGGCCTATCCACAATGTCGCGATTCCATTTATAAGTGCCTGAAAAAATATTGGCTTCGTTTAAGTTGTAATCGATTCTGCCCGTCGCGTTGTCTCTGGTTTCGTTGCTGCGCGCATTAAAGGAGTAACCTGTCGTGTTGAGGTTATCGCCCAGACTGGCATCGTTTCCGTTCGCCGGAATCTGGTTCAATTGCGCCTGAATGGCGGGGTCGATCGATAACCCCTTTGCTTGAAGGATGTTGAATTGCCGGATTGCGCCTGTCGTGTCCTTGTAACTGAGAATACCCTGGCGCGCGGACGGCGTCAGAATGGTATTGCTTTGCGGCGAGCTCTGCCGCAGCCGGTAGGCTTCGTAATTTAAATAGAAAAACAACTTATCTTTAATGAGGTGGCCGCCAAACGATCCGCCAATTTGATTCAGGTTCAGAAAAGGCTTGGCGACGTCATTCTTGTTATTGAACCAGTCGTTCGCTGAAAGCGCGCTGTTCCGGTTATAGTAGTAACCCTCGCCGTGGTAAGTGTTCGACCCGGAAGGCGTGATCATCACAATCTGCGCCGCCCCGCCCCCAATCGACGCGTTCGCATTAGATGTCGAGACGGTCAATTCGGCTACTTCCGAAATCGTCAACTTGTTCGGAAGATAGTCCAGGCCGTTCGACCGTATGAAATTATCTTGGATGTTGACGCCATCTAGCGTGACGTTGGCGTAAGATGTGCGCAATCCGTCGATCACGGTAGAGCCGCGTCCATTTGTCACGCCCGCTTGCGTCAAAAACAGATTGCTAATTTGCCGGTCGAGAACAGGCAGGGTGGTAATCTGCGCCTGGGTAACCGTTGTCGCCACCTCGGCGCTAGTCGTTTGGAGTGTTTGCGCGCTCTCGCTGACTTCGATGGTTTGCGCGGAGGTGGAGAGCTGCAGCTTGATGGAGGGCAGCGAGGTCTCGCGCGCGGGTTCGACGCGAATGCCATTTACCTGGGATCTCCCGAATCCGGCGCCTTGGACGGTTACGTTGTATGTCGCCGCGTCGACGCTTGTAAAGTTGAACAGGCCGTCGGCGGTGGTCTTGGTTGTGAGCAAGGCTTTCCCGGCGTCTTGTCTAGACAGACTCACCTCGGCATCCGGAACTGCGGCGCCCGTGGGATCCACCACCGATCCAGTAAGACGGCCCGTAACCTGAGCCGTCAGGGGAACGGATGACAAGGCCAAAAATAGTGCACAAAAAACAGAAGTCGTTTTCATTTTGAAGCGCGCCTCCCGGCGAGTACTTGAGGAAAATGGTACCACGTCATGTGACTCTTGGGTGACTGCAAGGTGGGATAAATGGTGGGCCCGACAGAACTCGAATCTGTGACCTCTACCGTGTCAAGGTAGCGCTCTAACCAACTGAGCTACGGGCCCTCATTGCGCGATTTTCAATATATCACGCAAGCGCGAAACCGTACCGGACGGCTAAACTTGTGTCCATGGAATTCGATTTTCGCGGCAAGACCGCCATCGTCACGGGTGGCGCAAACGGTATGGGTCTCGCGACGGCTCGCATTCTGGCCCGTCAGGGCGCGCGAGTCTGGCTATTCGATCTCGATCGGGAGAATCCAGCGGACGCCGCCTCGGCATTGGGTGGACTAGGCATCGCGGTCGACGTGACCGACTCGTCCGCCCTAAGAACCGCGTTCAGCGTAGTTCCCGCGCCCGATGTCGTGATTGCGAACGCCGGTGTCGCGGCCAACGCGGAACTTACGGCAACTTCAATCGAGACCTGGAACAAGACCATCGCCGTAAACCTGACGGGCATCTTCAACACGGTGCAATGCGCCGCGTGGCGGATGAAACCGCACCGCTCGGGAGCCATTGTAATTACGGCTTCCACTAACTCATTCGATGGCGAGGCCAATCTGATTGCCTACAACGCCAGCAAAGCCGGACTACTCGGCATTCTGCATACTGCGGCCAATGAGTTGGGGCCGTTTCGAATCCGCGTCAACGCCGTCTGTCCGGGACTCATCCGCACCCGTCTCACGGAGGATTACTTTTCGAATCCCGATTGCCTGAAAGACTATTTTCGCGCGATTCCGCTGGGCCGCGGCGGGGAAGCGGAAGAAGTGGCGAACGCCATGGCTTTCCTCGCTTCCGATCTCGCCTCCTATATCACCGGCGCCGCCCTGCTGGTGGATGGCGGGCAAATGTGCACGAAGTTCGCGACCTGGAACGAGGATCGCGCGGAATTCGCAAACGGTCGCTGGAAACTGCTGCCGGAAGCGTAAGGAAGCTCAGTCCGTAATGGAGAGGATCGTCCCCGGAGCGTTGCCTTCCAGACGGTTGTTCACGAACAAGAACATCGTCCGTTTTTCGTCGCGAGCGATTTGGATCAGCTCGCGCATCCCTTCGCGCGCGCGATCGTTCACCTCTTGCACTTCGGCGTAAGGCGAGAACATCCGAACCGCATTCTCATAAGGACGGCCCTGCTTAAGCAGAGCGCGGCAGACCAGGAAATCCGCGGTTTTCGATTCGGGAATTGCCAACTGCTCGGGAAGCTCGGGCATCCGTGTCCAGGCGTTGTAAACGTGCGCGACGCCGTGACCGCGCAGGCAGTCGAAATAATCGGGAACTAGAAAATCCGCGTTGCGAATCTCGACGGCGTAGCGGAAATCAGGTGGCAGGAATTTTAGGAAAGCATCCAGGCGGTCGAGGAATTCCTTGGGTTCGGCAAAGCTTTTCCGGGAGAAAGTTCGGAATTCGAAAATCAGCAGCGCCGTCTTGCTCCGATACCGCTGCAAGGGGCGCAAGAAGCCTTCGTGCAACAGAACGGGATCGAGAAACGCCGGATTTTCGCGGCCGCCTTGCAGGCCATAGCGCGCGTGCATCGGAAAGATGGGACACGTGATCTGCTCGGGGACTTTGAACG
>JALYXS010000243.1 GCA_030946965.1 Acidobacteriota bacterium | reverse complement strand
CTTTCGTTCCACTGTTGCGACAGCTAAATCAACTTTCCGTTCTCAACGGCCTGGCGCCCATTTTCGCTTCCCGGTTTCGGCGGCAATCAGATTCCACCGATATTCCCGGGCGGATACCGGCAGTCGCTTAGCAACCTGCAGAACGGCTATTTCCCAACGGTTCAGGTCGGCGTGCAGATGTCGCTCCCGTTGAGGAACCGCACGGGGCTGGCGCAATCGGCTTTATCCGCTGCGGAAGGGCGGTGTTTGCGCACGCTGCGCAATCAGGCTGAGGTTCTAATTGAAGCCGATGTGCGGAATTCCCTGCAATCGGTGGAATCGGCCCGAACGCGCGAAGGCGGACTTTCGGTAAAGCCGTCGCGGATCTGGACCGCGCGACGGCTCGCACGATGGAGGCGCAAAACATAAAAATCGAGCCGTAGCCTCCCGCTCTTGTGGTTCGTCGATTGCAAGAAATACGAGGGTAGGCATCTCAGTAGGAGGAATTATGTTTAGAAAATCACAACTGGCGCTGGGTCTAGCCGTTGCGGGAATATTTCTAATTTGCAGTGGCATCGCTTCGGCGCAGGATCGAGGGAAGGCGATGGATAGCCGCTTTGCCATGAAGGCGGCGCAGGGCGGAATGGCAGAGGTGAAGCTCGGACAACTGGCGCAGGATAAGGGATCGAGCGACTCAGTGAAGCAATTCGGCAAGAAGATGGTCGACGATCATTCGAAGGCCAACGACCAGTTAAAATCGGTCGCGGCTAAGGAGAATATGACCCTGCCCACCGAAATGGATGCAAAGGATCAAGCGATCTACGACCGGCTTTCCAAATTATCGGGAGCGGCGTTCGACCGGGCTTACGCTCGCGACATGGTGCGAGATCACAAGGAAGACGTGGCTGACTTCCAGAAAGAGGCGAATAAAGGCAAGGATGACGCGATAAAAAATTTCGCCGCGCAAACTTTGCCGACGCTCCAGGAACATTTAAAGATGGCGCAAGGGTTGATGAGCGGAAGTTCCTCCAAGTAACGCGTGCTATCGCCTAATGACGTCATGCTCGAAGCCATTCGGCTTGCGACCGGGAATGCCGCAAGCGGGCGCGGTGGGCCGTTTTGCGATTGTCGTTCGCAGTGGCGAAATCATCGCGCGGGGCGTGAACGATATATTCGATCTACGCGAGTGCGAGATCTACACTGTACGGTAACTCCCGCGAGGATGCAGCTCACCCGGGCTTCGACAACGCGTTTATCTACGATGAAATCGCACAGCCCGTGAACGCCCGGCAGATCCCCATGACTATACTGCTGCAGTACGAGGCTTTCGCGTCTTTTCTCCTTTGGGAGCGAACCCAGAGCAAGATTCCGTACTGATTCACTTCCAGGCCCCCCAGACGCGCAGCCTGGCGACGCCGCCATCGGGAAAAATATTCAGTCGCACGTGCGACACGGGTTCGCGCTCTCGCACTTTAAATAAATGTTGCGTGTGCCCTTGCAACTTCGCTTGCGGGATCAGTACGATCCACGGCTCCCCGCCGGTAGCAGACCCTTCGAGAGAGGCAGCATCCGGAAAATTGCCGAAAAAGTGAGACGTGTCAATCTCGACCCTGCGAACCACGCCTGGCGCGCCGAGCCGCAAGATGGCCCAATCGTGCCCGGGCCCACGCCGCCGCTTGGTTTCCCAACCATCGCCGATATTGCGAGGCCGGCCGGGCAGGCTGAGGTTTAGTGGCGTGCCCACAAAACATCCCGTGCAGGCGATGGCCAAGCCGCCATTCTCCACCGCCGCGAGATCGGCTTCGCGGCCCAGTTTCGTCCAGTCGGGCGCCGCGATCCCATAAATTTTAACGCGGGCTACGCCGCCATCGGGGTAAATATTCAGCCGGACGTGCGTTAATCGCCGGTCCCCGTCGTCGATTGCAAATTCATTTAGCGAATCTCCGCGCAGATACGATTTCGGAAGAATCTCGGTCCACTGGGATCCGCCGTCTCCTTGTGCTCCGCTCGCGGTACCGTCGATCGAGCATTGTTCGGGATAGTTTCCCACGAAGAACGCGGTATCGATCACGGCCCCGCGCACGATTCCGGGAAGCCCCAATTGCACAACGCACCAATCGTGGCCGGGGACGCGGCGCCGGCGCGTCTCCCAGCCGTCCCTCCATTTCCCGCAGTCCGTGTACTTGTCCTCAATGTGAATCGGCTTGCTAATTTTGACAAGGTTTTCCTTGGGAGCGAAAAATTCATCGTTCGCTTCAAGGACCTTGGCGCCAAGCCGCTCCGAGGCCAGATTGATCAGTTCGGTGAAATGCATTGAGCTGCCGCCGCGCCCCGGCAGTGCCCCTCCCTAGCGCGCCGCCAAGTGATAAATGAACAGGAGAGCGATCGCGCCGATCAGCGCCATGAAAAATCCAGCCGGATGGCCTTCCTTGTAAAGACCGAGCGAGCGCCCCAGAAAACCGCCGATCCAAGCGCCCGCGATTCCCAGCAGCATGGTCACGATAATGCCGCCCGGGTTGGGCCCCGGCATAATAAACTTCGCGATAATCCCGATGATGAGCCCGAAAATCATGTGTCCGATCATGTGCAGCATGGTTGTGTTCCTCCGGCATTGATACTATCGATGGTTGTTCCCAAGAGCAAGCG
>JALYXS010000194.1 GCA_030946965.1 Acidobacteriota bacterium | reverse complement strand
CCCAGGTACACCCGCTTCACCTCCGGGTCGCGTCCCAGCGCTTCGGGGCTGCCCGATCGGAAGATCTTCCCATTATTAATAATGTAAGCCCGGTCGGTGACCATGAGCGTCTCGCGGACGTTGTGATCTGTAACCAAAATCCCAATTCCCGCCTGTTTGAGGTCCCAGATAATCCGTTGCAGTTCCAGAACCTGGATGGGATCGATTCCCGAAAACGGCTCGTCGAGCAGTAGAAAACTAGGCTCGATCGCAAGCGATCGCGCGATTTCGACGCGCCGCCGCTCCCCGCCCGAGAGCACGTACGCCTTGCTGCGGCGCACCGTCTGCAGTCCCATCTGTTCGATCAGCCGGTCCATCTTCTCGCGGCGTTCGCGCGCGCGCATGTTGCGCGTTTCGAGAATCGCCATCAGGTTGTCCTCCACGGTCAGCTTGCGGAATACCGAGGCCTCCTGTGGAAGATAGCTAATGCCGCGCCGCGCGCGCTGAAACATCGGCATCGCCGTGAGATCTTCATCGTCCAGCAGCACGCGGCCCGAATCCGGGCTGATCAGCCCCACGATCATGTAGAACGAGGTTGTCTTCCCCGCCCCGTTAGGACCCAGGAGACCGACCACTTCGCCTTGCCGCAAAGATACCGAAACATCGTCGACCACCCTACGGCCGCGGTATGACTTCGATATTTCGCGGGTTTCCAGTTTTTGCATTTGTGCCTGTAATTTGAACTACTTGCGGCGTAATCGGCTGTTCACCGGTTTCTGCGGCGCACCGCTCACGAGCAGCCTATCATCGTTGGCAAAGTAGGTCAATTCAGCCCCCCGCGTGTTGCCGCGCTTACTGTCGAGCAGTTGCGGATCGCCGCCCCGGAGGATGATCTTCTCGTTCGCCGTATAGTATTCGGCGTGCTCACCCATTCCCGTTCGCTTCCGGTCGGCCGCGGTTTGCACGATTACCACTTTCCCATCGGCGATCGCCTTCTCGAAACGGGAGTCCGCGTTTGAGTTCTTATCGTTCAGGTACGAACGCAGTTCCGCGCCTTTCACGGACAGTCCGGGCCGCTCAAATTGCACGCCTCCGGTATAGTGCGCCAGACGATCCTGTTCGGTGTACACCAGCTTGGCCGAGTGGACGACAGTGAAAACCGGCGGCGGGGCCTTGCCATTTTCATCGTCATCCCGATCGTCCAGAAACTGCGTGGTAACATGGCCGGTCGCTATGAGATTGCGCTTCTCGCGATCGATATCGATCCGATCGCTCTCGATACGATTCGAACCCTGCCACAATACCGCGTTGCCCTCGTAATGCACCAGGCGATTGCGATTCTGCGATGTCATATGTTGCGCCGTGCCTTGCGTTGGCTCATCGCTATCTAAAATATCGGAAGCGCCTTTATCAGATTCGGACTTCGATTCGGGAAGGCGGCTGGTGTTCACGTGGCCGTCGGCCGTGAAATCCCCATTACTCTGCGCTAGTTTAATGTGATCGGCGTCGGTCGAGCCAGTGGCGTCCCACACGCGCGCGCCCGTTTCAAGATCCATAACGTTGTGTTCGGAATCGAGCGTGGCGGTGGAAGAGCGCGCCCGGCGGTCGGCCTCTTCGTAATGGAAGTTATCCCACTGCTTCATGCGCGTCATTTTCCCGGTTTTCGGATCGAACTCCGCGCTTAAGTTGACGCTCCCCGTCTTGGCCATCGCGGGCGCGGGTTTTTTTGCGGCCAACGCGGTCTTGATGACGGTTTCCGACGGAAACGTCTCCGTCGCGACGTTTACCGACCGGAAGGATTGAATCTGATTTTGCGCGCCGTACTGGATGGTGATTCGTTCCCCGTGCATCAATCGCCGCCGGTCCGCGGGCTGGTTGGGCAGGAATTCCAGGACGCCGGGAGTGTGTGTTTCCACCATTTCGAGATCCCGCCCGCCGGGGCGCATATGCATCTGAATCACTTCACTGCGTAGAACCCGGTTTTCCGGCGTTTTCCCATCCTTGCTAGGCGACGGCTTCGACTCCACCACCCCGTTGCCATTGCCCGTCGCCTGCGTAAGGACGCTCTCGCCGTTTTGGGCGGCGAAATCGAGATCCACTACGGTCGACGTCATTGTCGTTTCCGAACCTTCGGACTTTGACACCAACCGGGCATTTCCGGTACCCGTGATCTTCTGAATTTCGCCTTCTTCGGAATACGCCACATGCAGGCCATCGGCGGAATAATCCAATTGCCGTTTGGGAAACGTATCGACGCCGCGCGCCTGCTGAGAATCGATGCTTTGGATCTCCCGGTCCTTCATATTGATGGTGCTCGCGCCCGCATTGATTACGGTCTGGTCCCGCGTGAGGCGCGACCACGGGCTGAGCCAGATGGCTGATTGAGCTTCCTTGTAAGTCAGCTCGCCCGATTCGATCTTCATGGGCTTGCTCTTCGGCCCGGCGCCCCGAAGATGCATTTCGACTTGCTTCAGTAAGTGCAGTTCTCTGGTGGCTGGGTCGTAGGTGGCGCCGACGCACTTGCCATCCCCGTTCTCAAAGGTGAAGGGCGTGGGCTGGTCCGTTGACGCTTTCCCGCTCTTGCTCTCGAAAGTCATGCCGGCGGAATGGACCGACGTCAGCCGATGGCCCGGTTCGCCTTGAATTGGGACATTTAAAGTGATATCGACTTCCCCGTTCGATATCAGCTTGCCTTCCAGTTGATTGAAGGTCGCCTTGGCGCTCTTCACCAGATCGTAGTGTTGGCCATCCTTGGCATAGATGTTGAGTTTGACGCCTTCCAATTCGGCTCTCGCAGAGTCTTTCTCCTGACGGAGGGTCTTGGCGCGAATAGCGACGGTAGGTTTGCCGTTTTTGGTCTCGGACCACTGGTAATCTTCGGCGGAGCCGTTCAGGTCCAAGG
>JALYXS010000185.1 GCA_030946965.1 Acidobacteriota bacterium | reverse complement strand
TCACGGGACGCGATGAAGCCATCACCGACGAGCGTCGCGTGGCCCAGCGCTACACGCTCTCGCACCTGGCGCACGACGTCAAGAATCAGACCGGCATGGGCGAGCCCACGCGCGACTGGTTCCCCATCTCATTCATGAGCACTTTTTCCGATTGGGCCGATCTGGTGCATGGCCCGAGCGCGGATTGGGGCCAGTTAAGCTGCGGCTGCCACCCGAATTGCGGGATCGGCATGGCGGTGATGATCGATAAGGAAACCAAAGAGTTCGCGCCCGTCACCGCGTTTCTAAACGCCGAAAGACTGGCGAAAGACGTGGCTCGCGTGAACGACGCCGCGCGCTCGAAGTTTTGGTCGGTAGTGGGCGTGACGCTCGCCCTGCTTCGCAATTACGATCCGTTTCATGCGCCGTCTACTTTCAAATTGACCGACATGCTCGCCAAATTCAACAAGTGCTTTGGCGCGACCGGACGGAATTACGGCAAGGTAACCGGCGATCGTACCGAGCAAGACATCAAGAAACGGCGGCAGGACCGTTGGAACTTCCTGTTCATCGCCGGCATGTGGTTTCAGGATCTCTTCAACTACGATTTTCGCCGCACCGAGCAGTGCATCATCCCGTACGCCACGCAGGAGGGCGAGATCTCCTTCTGCGCCTACAACACGGGCGTGGGCTGGCGCAATATTATCGAGAAGATGCATATGACGTCATCGCTGACCAAGTGGTATGAGGAGCATGGGCGTCACGAGATTTTCGCGGGCGGGAAAATGGTGGGGCTGGAGACTACGGCGCATTCGCTAAAGCTGAATGCCGAAGCGGTAGCCGCCGGTATGCAGCACGATTTGGACGACAAGGGAATCGCGAAGACGGCGCGGGAAGAGAAAACTCGGGCGCGCGACGCCAAGTTGAAGCAAACGGCCGAAAATGCCCGGATGGAGAAGTTGTATCGCGAACAGATTTTGAAGGAGAGGCCGGCGGACTCGGGATTCGTTCCGCTCGGAAGTTTGGGAATAGCGCCCGCTCCGGCGAAGAAAGTGGAAGAGCGCGAAGAAGTCGGCAGCTTTGGCGATTAATTCAGGCGATTGATTCAGGCGATTGATTCAGCCGCCGCGCCCGATTGCGGTGGCGCCATCTCAGCGCCTATCCCGTACGCCTGAAACTGTACTATATAAACTTACGGGGCTGCTATGCCGATCAATGAGCATATGCCAGAAAGGCGCCTGGAAGGGCGGTTGTTATGCGCGGACGTCGTAAGCGTCGAATGGAAGGATAAGTCGGGTTGGAACCGCCGCGCCGACGCCCTTCTCGAAGACATCTCGCCGTCGGGCGCGTGCCTTCAGACGGACGCTCCGATTCCCGCCAGAGCCCGGGTACGGGTTCGAGTACGCGACGCGGTGGTTGAAGCAGAAGTACGCTATTGCGCGTTCCGGGAGATCGGCTATTTCGTCGGACTAGAATTCCCCGCCGGACACCGCTGGTCGAAACGTCTTTTCCGCCCGAAGCACCTGTTCGACGTGAAGCGTCTCGCATCCCGATCTGTGGAAAAATTGGGAGCCTCAGGTTAAAGTAGGATTAAATTGTCAAGCCTGCCTTCCCTGGCGATGGAACGGGTTTTGCGGATGCGCGTCTTCTGAAATCAGGGAGACTATACGATCCGCGTTCGCAACCAGCAGAAAGAGGGTTTGATATGAACACCCATATCGACGGAACAGAGGAAGATCTTGTCATTTCGCACGCCTATCCGCGCCCGCTACTCGAACGCACGGAATGGACTTCGCTGAATGGGAAATGGGAATTTGCCCTCGATAAGACCGCAGTCTGGACCTTGCCCGATCAGGTTGTTTTCGACCGCGTCATCACGGTGCCTTTTTCTCCCGAAACGCCGGCCAGCGGAGTCGGAGACACTAGCTTTTACCGCGCCGTATGGTACCGGCGCACTTTCGAAGCGCCGGAGTTGAAAGATCACCAATCCCGCCTTCTGCTGCACTTTGGCGCGGTCGATTACGTAGCGATCGTTTGGGTGAATGGCTCGATCGTTTGCTCCCACGAAGGCGGCTACACGCCCTTCGAGGCGGATGTGACCGATTTCCTTACCGAAAGCGGACCGCAAACGGTGGTCGTGCGCGCCGAGGACGATCCTTCCGATTTAGCGAAGCCGCGCGGCAAGCAGGATTGGCAACTCGAGCCGCACTCCATCTGGTATCCCCGAACTACCGGCATTTGGCAGACGGTTTGGTTTGAGCGAGTGCATGCCAGCTACATCGGTTCGGTGCACTGGACGCCCAATCTCGAGCGCTGGGAGATTGGCTTTGAAGCGTCGATGGGCGGTCTGCGGCGGGACGGATTGAGGCTGAGCGTCAAAATGCACGTCGGGAATCTTCTGGTCGCCGACGACATGTACGCCGTGGTGGCCGGGGAAGTGCATCGGCGCATCGCGTTATCCGACCCTGGCATCGACGACTACCGTAACGATCTGTTGTGGAGCCCTTCGTCCCCCACGTTGATTCACGCGCAAATGCAATTGTGGGGTGGTCGCGGGGAACTGCTCGATACCGCGCACAGTTATACCGCGCTGCGCTCGATCGGCGTGCAAGGCGACCGTTTCGTACTGAACGGGCGTCCCTATCCGCTGCGCATGGTGCTCGATCAAGGCTATTGGCCGGAAAGCGGCTTGACCGCGCCCGACGACGACGCGTTGCGGCGCGATGTCGAGCTAGCGAAGTCGATGGGCTTTAACGGCGTTCGCAAGCATCAGAAAATCGAAGATCCGCGATATCTGTATTGGGCCGATACACTGGGCCTGCTGGTCTGGGAGGAGATGCCCAGCGCTTACCGGTTTACGCGTTCTTCGATCGAGCGGCTGGCGCGCGAGTGGACCGCCGCCATCGGACGCGACAGCAGTCATCCTTGCATCGTCGCTTGGGTGCCGTTCAACGAATCGTGGGGCGTTCCCGACCTGCCCGACAGCCCGGCGCAGCGCCATTACGTGCAGGCGCTCTATCATCTGACCAAGACGCTCGATCCGACGCGGCCCGTTATCGGGAACGACGGATGGGAAAGCGTCGCGACAGACATCATCGGAATCCACGATTACGACGACGATCCCGAGCGCGTGGGAAGGCGCTATGGCGTGGACGAAGTGCAATCGAGGCTATTCAAGCGCGAGCGGCCCGGCGGACGGCTCCTGCTGCTCGAAGGACAGCCCGATTCCGATCAGCCCATCATGCTTTCCGAGTTTGGCGGGATCGCCTTATCGCCCGACCTGAACGGAACCTGGGGATACACGCGCTCCGACACCGCCATGCAATTTGCCGAGCGCTACGGCAATTTGCTGCATGTGGTACGCGTGCTGCCGTCGCTTGCCGGTTTCTGTTATACCCAGTTTTGCGATACCTATCAGGAGGCGAACGGCCTGCTCTATGCGGACCGCACGCCTAAGTTTCCTATCGAAGAAATGGCGGCAGCCACGCGGGGGCCTCGCACCGCTCGCGATCGCCAGGTTGAGTTTGCCTGGCGTGAGCGCATTATGAATTTCCAGCGCCACCAGTATCTGGTGCCGGCCGAAGATTATCGAACGCAGGACCGCCATTGAGCACGAATCTTGGAAGCGCATCCCCCGCCGTGGCCCCTCCGCTCCAAGCGGGGCTGGCCGCTCCCGAACTGTTCCGTTCGTTTTGGATGGGCGGCTACGAATCCGCCTGTCACATCAACGGCGCTCGGGAGCGTCTCGACATGATTGCCGCGGTCCAGCACGATGCGCAAGTGGACCACGATTACGCGCTGCTCCGCTCCGTGGGAATGCAAACCGCGCGGGACGGGATTCGCTGGCATCTTATTGATCGCGGCGGCCGCTACGATTTCTCATCGTTCGCGCCCATGTTGGCCGCATCGCAACATCACGGTATTCAGGTTATCTGGGACGTCTGCCATTATGGCTGGCCAGACGATATCGATCTCTTCAGCCCCGCGTTTGTGGATCGATTCGCGAAATTTTCCGCGGCAGTCGCGCGATTCGTCGCGGACAACAGCCACGAAATCCCCTTCTACGCGCCGATGAACGAGATCTCCTTTTTCGCGTGGGGCGCCTCGCGGGGATTCATCTTTCCTTTCGCGGCCGGGCGTGACAACGAAATAAAAGAGCAGTTGATCCGCGCCACCATCGCGGGTTGCGAAGCGATCTGGGCGGTGGATCCGCGCGCGCGTTTCGTGTACCCGGAGCCGATTATGCACGTGGTTCCTCCGCGCGGCCGGCCCGATCTCGCCGCCAAGGCGGCGCGCGACACCGCGTCGCAATTCGAAGCCTGGGATATGCTGGCCGGTCGCGTTTCCGCGCATCTTGGCGGGAATCCCAAGTATCTCGACATCCTTGGCGCGAATTTCTATTTTTCCAACCAGTGGGAAGCCGGGGGGAACGGCCGCCTCAAGTGGGAGGAAAATCCCCGCGACGATCGCTGGGTCCCTTTGCGTAAACTTTTGAGCGATGTCTACGCGCGCTACAAACGCCCGCTTTTTATTGCCGAGACCAGTCATATCGGCGTAGGCCGTGGCCAATGGATTCGGGAGATTGCTCAAGAGGTCTGTCACGCCCGCGATGAAGGCGTCCCAATCCAGGGAATTTGTCTCTATCCCATCCTCGACCGGCATGATTGGTCGAATGTTAACCATTGGCACAACAGTGGCCTTTGGGATTTGAATAAGAACAGTTATAATCGATTCAGCCGTGTTTTAAATCCCGATTACGCAATCGCATTGCGGGAATCGCAGACGTTGCTTGCCTCAGTAAACTGCCGTTAATAAGTCTTCATTTTTTGGCGGGTAAATTGCTTTCCTGAAGGGTATTAACACTCCGCCGCGCGCGCCAGTGCGGTTCAGGAGGCCAGCATTTATAGCTGCGGCAGTACAGCTAAAACTAGGAGAAGTTATGAGCCAACCCTTTAGTATCATTACGTTTTCTCATTTACGGTGGGATTTCGTGTTTCAGCGCCCGCAACATTTGCTCTCGCGTTTAGCAAAAAACCGGCGTGTAATTTTTATCGAAGAACCAATATTCGATCCTTCCTCGGAGCCGCATTGGGAGTTTCAGCACGCCGAACCAAACGTGCTGATTTGCCGTCCCCATACTCCGATCGAAAGCCGCGGGTTTACCGATGAGCAAATGGCGGTGCTGAAGTTGTTGCTGGCTCAACTTCTCATCGAGGAACGTATTTCAGATTACGTAGTTTGGTTTTACACGCCATTGGCGTTGCCCCTAGCGCAAAATCTTCGCCCTAAAGCCGTTATCTACGACTGCATGGACGAGCTATCCGCTTTTTTAAACGCCCCGCGGGAGTTGCTCGACCGGGAAACGAAATTATTGAAACTCGCGGACGTCGTGTTTACCGGCGGTCCCAGTCTGTATCGCGCGAAGAAGAACCGGCATTCAAACGCGCATTGCTTCTCCAGCAGCGTCGATGCAAGACATTTTGCGAAAGCGAAGCCCGGCGCGGGTCCTGAAGCAGCCGAACAAGCTGCCTTGCCAAAGCCTCGCGTTGGTTATTTCGGAGTCATTGACGAACGGATCGATTTACAGCTACTCGACTGGCTCGCGCGCACTCAGCCCGATTGGCAAATCGTTATGGTCGGGCCTGTAGTAAAAATCGATCCCGCCGCTCTGCCGAAGCATCCTAACATTCATTATTTCGGCCAGAAAGATTATAAAGAATTGCCGTCGTACGTGGCCGGCTGGGATGTTTGCATCCTGCCTTTCGCGCGCAATGAGTCGACCAAATTTATCAGCCCGACAAAGACCCTTGAATATATGGCGGCCGAACGGCCGATTGTCAGCACTCCGATCGCGGATGTTGCCGAACCTTACGGAAAAATCGTGTATCTCGGAGATACTTCCGAACAGTTCACGGCGGCATGTGAACGCGCCATGAGTGCGTCTACAATGGAGAAATCGGCGCGACTCGGCAGCATGCGTGACGTATTGTCGAAAACTTCCTGGGATGCCACGGCGAAATCCATGGAAGAGTTAATCGTAAAAGCCATTCGCAAGAATCTCAATCTGGAGGACGGCATGTTCGTTCCGGCAAGCGCGCAGGTAAGCAAAGAGAGTGTGAGTGCCCCGCCTACCGTTGTGATTGGGGCGGGTCCAACCGGGCTGAGCGCCGCCTACCACTTGGGTGAGAACGCGGTATTGCTAGAACAGAATAGCCGCGTTGGTGGCTGGTGCCGTTCGATCGAGGACAAAGGTTTCACCTTCGATCACGCCGGGCATATCATGTTCTCGAACGATGCCTACGTGCATCAGCTTTATAAGATGCTGGTTGGCGAAAACATTCACTGGCAAAATCGCGAAGCTTGGATCTACAGTAAGAATGTTTATACTCGTTACCCCTTTCAAGGCGCGCTCTATGGACTTCCACCCGATGTAATCAAAGAGTGCATCATGGGCGCCGTGGAATCGCGCTTTGGCGGTCAGAAAAAGATCGCTGCCGCCCCCGCGTCCAATGGTCACGCGAAAACCAACGGTCATGCGAAGGCGGCGACCGACGCGTCGGCTTGCAAGGCGGAATCCATCACCGACTGTTGCGCCGATGGCATTTTAGAGAGTTCCGCGAAGCTCGTTCACTCCGAAACTTCCGAGCCGTATACCGGCGAGCCGCGCAATTTCGAAGAGTTCATTTACAAGGTCTGGGGCGCCGGAATCGCCAAGCATTTTGCGATTCCCTACAACAAGAAATTGTGGGCCGTCCCGCTGAGCGAAATGGAAACATCGTGGCTGGGCGGTCGCGTTCCTCTTCCCGATCTGGAAGAAATGATCGAGGGCGCGCTGAAGCCGGTTGGCAAGCCGATGGGACCGAATGCGCGGTTCGGTTATCCTTTGCGCGGCGGTTTTCAATCGTTGATGGATGGTTTCCTGCCGAATCTAAAAGGCCAACTCCGGTTAAATACAACCGTCGCGGAGATTTCACCCAGTAAGCACGCAATTACGCTGAAAGACGGCACGACAATGTCTTATCAGAATCTAATCAGCACCATGCCGCTGCCTATCCTGATTCAATCGATGGGCGCCGAAGCTCCCTATGCCGTGCGGGAGGCTGCCGCGAAGTTGCGCCACGTCTCGGTGCGATGCGTGAATATCGGTGTCGGGCGCGAAAACCTGACGGACAAGCATTGGATCTACTATCCCGAAGATAGCGTTTTCCATCGCATCTTCGTACAGGGCAACGCCAGCCCGCATTGCAATGCGCCCGGCGGTTTCGGACTTACCTGCGAGATCACCTACTCCGAGTACAAGCCGCTGCCGTGCGATGGGGAGGAACTCATTCAGAAGTGCATTCAGGACTGCATCAAGGTTGGAATTTTCAACGCGGACGACAAGATTCTGACCGCGAATCAAGTGGACATGCCGTACGCCTACGTGGTCTACGATCACGGGCGCGCGCAAAGCGTGACGATGATCCGCGAATGGCTCGCTTCCCAGGATATCGTCCTGGCCGGGCGCTATAGCGAATGGGAGTACTACAACTCCGATCACGCGTTTCTCGCCGGGAAGAAGGCGGCGGACAAAGTCATCGAGCTCCAGAAAATTCGCGGTTTGGCGAAGCGGGTTCCGCAACCCTGGCAGGTTGTCCAGAGTTCCGTTTAGAGGATGCAAAAAAACACAGTGCTGGTGCTGGCTAACCCCACGGAGCCGCAACTGGCAATGCTCGCGGCGCTGCCGGAAAAAACGGATATCGTGGTGGGCGAACAGCCGTCGGCCTTCGAGCGGAGCGCGGCGGAAGCTAATATTATTTTGGACTGGTCCGGTAAGAAAAACCTTCTGGAACAGGTTTGGCGGATGGCGCCGCGCGTCGAATGGGTGCATTCGCGTTCCGCGGGTCTCGACGGAAAACTTTTTCCCGCGCTCATCGACACTCCCGTGCCGTTAACAAACGGTCGCGGTGTGTTTAGCCAGTCATTAGGCGAGTTCGTGGTCGCGGCGGCGCTTTTCTTCGCGAAAGATTTCCGCCGTATGTTGCGCAGTCAGGCGGCGGGTCAGTGGGATCCGTTCGATATTCAGGAAATTCGCGGGCAAACGATGGGGATCGTGGGTTATGGCGATATCGGTCGCGCGGCAGCGCAGCGCGCGCACGCGCTCGGGATGAAGGTGCTGGCACTTCGCCGGCGGCCGGAGTTGTCGAGCGGCGATCCGTGCGTGACGGAAGTGTTTTCCTGGGGTCGCAAACTGGAGATGCTGCCCGAGTGCGATTACGTGGTGGCGGCGGCGCCGTTAACGCCCGAGACCAAGGGGATGATCGGCGCCGCCGAATTCGAACGTATGAAACCGGACGCGGTGATCATGAACGTGGGCCGCGGGCCAGTGATCGACGAACCCGCAATGATTCAGGCACTGGAACGGAAGCGCATCAAGGGCGCGGCGTTGGATGTATTCGATACGGAGCCTCTGCCGCCCGGGCATCCGTTTTACCGGATGGAGAACGTATTATTGTCCGCTCATTGCGCGGACCATACGACGGACTGGCTGGAACAGGCAATGAAGTTCTTCCTCCAAAACTTCGAGCGTTTTCGAAAAGGCGAAGCGCTAGTAAACGTGGTGGACAAAAGCCAAGGATACTGAGTGTCAGCCGATGTAGCGCGCGTATAGACTCCTCGCCGTGCCTACATCCGTCGTGCCGCGAACGATCGCCCGGCCATCCGGAAAAATCGTTAACTCGTACGATTCCACAAAAAACCGCAAGGCGAACTCGTTTGCGCGGACTTCTCCCAACCGCGCCAGCCGCGACCGAAGTGCCTCCAGATCCATGGGCCGCGTCCGTTCGTGAATCTGCACGGCATTCCGTCCGCACAAGCTCACCGGCGCGCGATGCGCTCCGTCCAGCCACGAAAATTCCCGCCTTCCGCATGCCGGGCAATCGGAATCGCGCGCGGGCTGCTCAACCTCTCGCATCCCCGCGCTCCAGACATCGGCCGTTGTAATTTTCCGGCGAACCTTGTCCCGGTTTCCCGATAGAATCTTGAACGCCTCCGCAACCTGCAGCGCGGCAATCAGCATGGTTAGCGAATTGAGCACGCCGGCCGTTTCGCAAGTGGGCTGCGCGCCGGTTGGCGGATCGGGATAAACGCACCGCAGACACGCCGTTTCGCCAGGCAAGACCGGCATAATCAGCCCGTAGCTCCCGACCGCCGCTCCGTAAATCCAAGGAACCGTAGAACTAACGGCAAAGTCATTAACCAGGTAGCGGGTCTCGAAATTGTCCGTGCCATCCAGAATGATGTCTGCCCCGTGCAACAAATCGTTCGCATTTCCGGGCTCGAGATCGGCCACAATGGCGCGCACTTCGATACTCGAATTGATCTCGGCGATACGGCGCCGCGCCGCGATGGCTTTTGGCAATGCTTCCGACGCGTCCCGCTCGGAAAACAAAAATTGCCGCTGCAGATTAGTCTCTTCCACGAAGTCGCGGTCGATAATCGTCAACCGGCCTACGCCAGCCCGCGATAACGCCTCGGCTTGCAGGGCGCCCAGCGCTCCGCATCCCACAATAATTGCGTGCGACGCGAGCAGCCGCTCCTGCCCTTTTTCGCCCCAGCCCTCGAATCGAATTTGCCGGGAGTACCGGGCCAGATTTCCTGGCAACATTCGATCCAATGTTAACAAACGGGCCTATAATGCACCTACGTTAGGATAGTCATTGGCGCGTACCCCGGTCGTTCTCCTCTCTGTTATTTTCTGGGCGGCGGCCATCCAACCCATAAGAGCGGACCCTGAGCAGTATGAGGGCCGGCAAATTGCTGTGATCGCGTTCGATCCGGTGGCGCAACCCCTTGAGGCCTCCGAACTCCACGACATGCTTCCGATGCGCGAGAAAACACCCTTTCGCATGGCCGATGCGCGCGCAGCCATTGAACGGCTCTTCGCAACGGGCCGCTACGCCGATATCCAGGTCGACGTCCAACCAAGCGGTCCCGGTCTCGCCGTCCGGTTTCTTACGAAAAATAGCTGGTTTGTCGGCGACGTGGAAGTGGAGGGCAATATTTCCGAGCCGCCCAACACCGGGCAGCTCGTGAATGCGTCGCGCCTGGACCTGGGCCAACCCTTTCTGATGGAGGACGTCAAGACGGCGCAGGCGGAAATTGCCAAGCTCCTGATCGCGAACGGATTTTACGAGCACACCATCAAGCCCGAGTTACGATACGACGATCATGCGCAACAGGTGCATATCACGTTCGCCATCAGTACCGGCAAACGCGCGAAATTTTGGACGCCTGAACTCACCGGCCAACTTGAACTGCCGCCGGATAAGATCATTAAGGCTACCCGGTGGACACGGCCGGTTCTGGGCGGCTACCGGCAGATCACGCAACGCCGCGTGCGTGAAGGCGTGGATCGCGTGCGCGCGAAATATGAAAACTCCGAGCGGCTCCTCGCCACCGTTCAACTCAAGGACATTCAGTACGACGCCGAAGCGAACCGTGCTTCGCCTCATCTGGACGTCGATGCGGGCCCGGCGGTGACGATCAAGACCATTGGCGCCAAGATCGGCAAAAAAAAGCTCCACGCGAACCTTCCGGTCTTTGAGGAGCGCACCGTGGACCGCGATCTGCTCGCTGAAGGCGCGCGGAATCTGCGGGATGAACTGCAATCGAAAGGCTTCTTCGAAGCCGAGGTCGAATTTAAACAGCAAGCCGTGCGCAACGGCAAAGAAGAGATCGATTACCTCATCAATACTGGCCCCAAGCACCGTTTTGTTTATCTGGAAATCCGGGGGAACAAATATTTCAAGACTGGCGCCGTTCGCGAGCGCATGTTTCTCGAGCCCAAGTCGCTCCAGTTCCGGCATGGCCGTTACAGCGAGGCGTTCGTGCTGCGCGATCGGGAAGCGATTGCCAATCTTTACCGGTCGAACGGTTTCCACGATGTGGCCGTGACCGCCGCGCCCGTCGACAATTACAAGGGCAAGACCGGCGATATCGCCGTATTTATCAAGATTGTCGAAGGCCAACAGTGGTTCGTCTCCAGGCTGGAGATTACCGGCGGTAAGCAACTCAAGCTCGACGCCATCCGGCCGACACTTAGCTCTTCGGAAGATCAGCCCTACAGCGAATTCAACGTGGCGGCGGATCGCGACACGATTCTCGCCTACTATTTCCAGAACGGATTTCGCAACGCCACCTTCGAATGGAGCTCGAAACCCGGCACGAAGCCGAATCTCGTCGATCTGCAATACGCGATCGCGGAGGGGCAACAGCAATTCGTGCGCGAAGTGATTCCGATGGGACTGGAAACGACCCAGCCGAAGCTGGTGTATCGCAGTTTTTCGCTGAATCCAGGCGATCCGCTCTCGCCGATCCGCATGGCCGACACACAGCGCCGCCTGTACGACCTTGGGATTTTCGCCAAGGTCGATATGGCGGTTCAAGACCCGGACGGAGACACCGCGCACAAATTTATTTTGTACGACATTGAGGAAGCCCGCCGCTATTCGATAACGGGCGGAGTGGGCGCGGAAATCGCGCAGATCGGCGGGGTACAGGCGCAGAATAATCTCGATAATCCGGGCGGGGCGCCGGGCTTTAGTCCTCGCGTGTCGCTCGACGTAAGCCGCATCAACTTCCTCGGGCTAGGCCGGACGCTCAGTTTCCGCAGCCGCGTCTCCAATTTTCAAAAGCGCGGCTTGGTCAACTATCTGGCGCCGCGAGTTTGGAATAATCCAAATTTCGATCTGTCGTTTACGACGCTCTTCGACGACTCGCACGACGTCCGCACCTTCGCTTCGAAACGCGAAGAAGGGTCGGTGCAGCTTTCGCAAAAACTTTCGAAGCCGACGACGGCCTTCTACCGCTTCACTTACCGCAACGTGAGCGCGAGCCAGTTGAAGCTCGATCCGCTCCTGATTCCACTGCTGGCGCAATCGGTCCGCGTGGGGCTGCTCTCCGGTAACCTGATACAAGACCGGCGCGACGATCCGACCGACGCGCACAAAGGCATTTACAATACGCTCGATCTTAGTTTGGCGTCGAAGGTGTTCGGGTCGCAGACGAGTTTCTTCCGCGTGCTGGCGAGGGACGCAACCTATCACAGGATCGGCAAGAAGCTGGTTCTGGCGCGCGAGATTACCCTAGGGCTCGCGCCGGGATTTGGGAAATCGCTGACGACCGACCCGACCGACCCGATCCCGCTTCCCGAGCGGTTCTTCGGCGGTGGAGGAAGCTCTTCGCGCGGTTTTCCCGATAATCAGGCCGGACCGCGCGACACCAAGACGGGATTCCCTCTAGGTGGTTCGGCGGAATTCTTCAACAGTACGGAGCTGCGTTTTCCACTGATTGGGGAAAATATCGGCGGGGTGTTCTTCCACGACATGGGTAACGTGTATAGCAGCATCGGCAAAGTCTCGTTCCGGGTTAGCCAAAAGGACAACACGGATTTCAATTACATGGTTCATGCGGCGGGCTTTGGCATTCGTTACCGGACGCCAATCGGCCCGGTGCGCGTAGACTTGGCTTACAGCATCAATCCGCCCCGGTTTACGGGTTTTAAAGGGACGTACCCGGAGTTGGTGCAATGTTCGTTGAATAATACATGCGTCACGGCGTCGCAGCGGATCAGCCACGTGCAGTATTTCTTTTCGATAGGGCAAACCTTCTGATGGGCCGGTACCTCTTAGTCCTGGCATTTGTTTTCGCTCTCTCCGCGGAGATTGTCGATCGTGTTGCGGTGTCCATCGGAAATCAAGTGATCACCGAAAGCGAGCTCCTCCGCGAAATTCGCCTCACTGCTTTCTTTAATGGCGAGAAGCCCGGCTTCGGCGCGGCGTCGAAACATAAAGCCGCCGAGCGCCTCATCGAGCAGAAGCTCATCCGCAAGGAAATGGAACTCGGCCGCGATCCTCAACCAACTGCCGCCGAAGCCGGCCAAATGTTAGCCACTATCGATAAGAGCCGCATGCTCGCTCTGCCCGATTACGGCCTCGCGCGCGACGATCTGGAAGCTCATCTCGAATGGCAGGCGGCCTTGCTCAGGTTCATCGGTTTTCGATTCCGTCCCGCCGTGCGCGTTACCAACCGCGACATTCAGCAGTATTATCAACAGCACTTCGCCGCGGCTCCTGGAAACAAGGCCACGCTCGACGATGTGCGCGAACAAATTAATCAGACGCTAACGGCGCAACGAGCCGACCAACAGTTGGACGCTTGGCTAGCAGACGCGCGCAAGCGGACGCGCATCGTCTTCCATGAGGAAGCGTTCGAGTGAAGCGGCGAATGAAGCGGCCCGCGAAAATTGCGCTGACCGTCGCCGGGATCTTGCTCGTTCTCGGGATCGTGGGCGCGGCGATCCTGCAAAGCCAATGGCTGCGCGAAAGGCTCCGCGAGAAGATCGTCGCTCAACTGGAAACAAGCACGGGCGGCAAAGTCGATATCGGCGCGTTCACGTTCGACTGGTCTACCCTTACGGCCGAAGTGCATAATTTAGCGATCCACGGCCTCGAGCCATCGAGGGAACCGCCTCTTCTGCGTGCCGCGCAAGTGCAGGTGGAACTCAGCGTGGGATCGCTATTGAATCCCGTGGGCGGAATCGACATCGCGTCGCTCGGCGTAAATAAGCCTGAAGTGCATTTAATCGTCTACCCGGACGGCCGCACGAACGTACCCGCGCCGAGAGTTGAAAAAAGATCGAATCGGTCCGCCATACAGACGATTCTCGATTTGAAGATAGGACGCTTGCGCGCGCGGAACGGCACTTTCGAAGTCAAATCGCCAGGCAATGCGGCCAAAGTC
>JALYXS010000177.1 GCA_030946965.1 Acidobacteriota bacterium | reverse complement strand
AATAATGCGGGATAGTGGTCCACTGCTTGGGAGTCTGAATGTGCTCCGTGGGATCGGGCGCGATTGTGCCTTCAGCCAGCAGAAAGCGGTAGAAGTTTCGCAAGGTTGCGAGATGCCGGGCAATGGAACGCGCTTCGAGGCCCGATCGATAAAGAGCGTTGAGATACAGCAGCAGGGAAGCGCGATCCGCGATATCCGCGATACCGGAACCGGAAAAGAAGGTTTTCCATTTCAATAGATCTCGAGAATAGGCGTCCAGAGAATTTGCGGAAAGACCCTTCTCAATGCGGCAAAAATTCAAGAAATCGCGGATCGCCGAGTCGCGAGGGCCGGGCGGGCCGGAGTGGTCCGGACTGATCTCGTCCTCTGGCGGCATCGAGCCAATGATACAATATTCCCGAAAATGTTTGAAACAAATTAACGGTGCGGGGCTAAGTTGGCGAGCTCGACCACGAAAAAGGTGATGATCCGGCGGTTCGAGCGCGAAACTTTGGCGGGCTTCGTCTCGCCGGGATCGTTCTTGCAACCCTCGGGGCTGGAACTCCTGAAACAAGACGGCTCCGTCGCAATGTTGCCTTATGCGGAAATTAAGACCGTCTGTTTTGTTAAAGATTTCGATCAGACCGAGGTTCCACTCGAAGGAAAGGTTTTCAACACCCGCCCCAAGATGGACGGGCTCTGGGTGCGCATGACGTTCCGCGATGGCGAGGTCTCGGACGGGCTACTACCGAACAACTTGCTGCAGTTGGACCGTTACGGCTTCACCGTAATTCCGCCCGAGCCCTATTCCAACAATCAGCGGTTTTTCATTCCGCGACAGGCGTTGACAGGGATCAGTGTGTTGGGGGTTGTGGGGAGTCCGCTAAACAGGGATAAGCCGAAGGGCAGACGGAAGACCGTTCCCAAGGAACAGACGAGCTTATTCGAGTGAGGCTCCGATTCATGCCACCAGTTCGGGCTCGGTAAGCGAAATGTTCGCGAGATCGATCCAGATGCTGTCCCGATCGTTGCGGACGAAGGCCAAGTTTTCCACCCGGAAGACCCGGTTGCCCGCATATTCCGCCCAACGGCGCGCGGCAAGGTTGTGCAAAGGTTGGACTTGTTCGGGCGGAAGGTTCTGCGCGAGAGTGATGTGCGGATGATAGGGAAAAGGCTCTTCGAACAGAACGCCGCCGCTGTTTAGCGCGGCATGCATCTCCCGCAAAATCTCCGCACCGCGGACGATGCTCAGGAAAATGACTTCGGAAACCGGAAAAAGCTCCATTCGCCCGAGTTCCAGTTCAAATGCCGTGAAATTGCCGAGCCGGCGTTCCAACTCGCCGGCGGCCGCGCTCGCTTTTCCCAGGACCGGCCGTGGCGGCAAAATCGTAACGTGAGCGTGCGGTTTGCATCCCGGCGCCATTTCAATTCGCAGATTATCCAGAAATAATCCGAGTGGATCGGGAATGTAGCTGACCAGCGCGAACTGGCTGGGCGTACTGCCGTTTGTGTTACAACCCATGCTCTCAAGGGCATTGTACCGTTTCAGTTCCGCGGTTCCAAATGCGAGGCGGCTTACAATCGTATTCAGGTGCGATCTCTTGAAGCGAAGCAGACCGGCATACGGAAATTCTTCGGCCGTTCGGGCGCGCTGTCGCAATGGCATCCAAATTATGAGTACCGGGCGGGCCAGGTGGCGATGGCCGAAGCGGTCGAATCGGCCCTGGAGGACCGGAAACATTCGATAATCGAAGCCGGTACGGGGACCGGAAAAACGCTCGCCTATCTAGTGCCGGCGCTGCTCTCCGGGCGTCGCATTGTGGTTTCGACGGGCACCAAGAACCTGCAGGAACAGCTCTTCTTCAACGATGTTCCTTTCTTGCAGCGGCATTTCCCGCATACGCTGCAGGTCTGCTATATGAAAGGCCGCGGCAATTATGCCTGCCGTCAAAAAATCTACGATGCGGATCGCGAACCGGTGCTGAGCGGGCTGGAGGAAGTAGCGGATTTTCAGGTGATTCGCGAGTGGGAGAAGACCACCACTTACGGCGATCGCGCCGAGATCAAGACTCTACCGGAGCACAGCACCGCGTGGGCGAAGATCGACGCGCGCAGCGACCTCTGCACCGGCCAGAAGTGTCCGCAGTTCGAGCGCTGCTTTATCACGAAGATGCATCAGCGCGCCGCCGAGAGCGATGTCGTCATCGTGAATCATCACCTATTTTTCGCCGATCTGGCTCTCAAAGAGGACGATTTCGGCGGCATTTTGCCCGAGTATCACGCCGTGGTGTTCGACGAAGCCCACGAGATTGAAGATGTCGCCGGGCAGTACTTCGGCGTTTCGATCAGCAATTACCGGTTTCAGGATTTGCGGCGCGACATCGGGAACGTTTCACGCATGAAAGAGTTCGGCTCGGCTGAGCTAGACCGCGTGCTGGCGCGAATGGAGGAAATCGCGCTTCATTTTTTCGCGGCGCTCGGCGGAGTGGATGGCCGGAGCGCATTTCCCTTTCGCCAGGCGTTCATCGACGAGAATCTGGAGCAATACACCGACCTCCTCGCGTCGCTCGAGTTGACGGCATCGTACTTGAAACTTTTGAGAGATCCGCCGGATGAAGTGATTCCGCTGTTCCGCCGCGCGAACGAGCTGCGCGAAAATCTTCGCTTCCTCCTGGAGAACGACGATCATGGATTCGTTTACTGGATCGAGAGGCGCGGCCGCGGCTGCTTCGTTCAGGCAACGCCCATCGACGTGTCCGCAATCCTCTCCTCCCGCATGTTCGAGAAGGTCGACACGGCGATACTGACATCGGCG
>JALYXS010000151.1 GCA_030946965.1 Acidobacteriota bacterium | reverse complement strand
TAATCTTTTTAAGAATGGTCCAGCAAAGCGATATCGCCCTTGTCGCGCAAACGGTTTGCTGGACCACACGGAATGGAGAAGAGGAATTTGATTGAGTAAAGAAGACAGCATCGAAGTAACCGGCACGATCCTCGAAAAGTTTCCCAGTGGTAAATTCAGCGTACAACTTGAGCAGAACCGGGTGGTTCTCGCGCACTTGGCGGGACGGCTTCGCCGGAATCGCATCCGGGTTTTGGCCGGCGACCGCGTGACGCTCGAGCTTTCCCCTTACGATTTGACCAAGGGCCGCATCACTTTCCGCCACCGCTAGATATCGTCCAGGTATTTCGACGGCTCCCCATTTTGTAACCCGATTATTTGAGAGCTTTTGCTCCCGCCTTTAACTGACTGTCAATGGTTAAAACGCTTTTCGTGTTCGGAACCCGGCCGGAAGCGATCAAGCTCTGTCCAGTCATTCTGCATTTGCGGTCGCGCCCGGACGAATTCGACGTGAAAGTCTGCATAACCGCGCAGCACCGGTCCATGCTCGACCAAGTGTTGAGCGCGTTCGGCGTGCAGGCGGATCATGACCTGAATCTGATGAGGGCCGGCCAGACTCTTAGCGAGTCGACTTCCCGTATGATGGGCGCTCTCGAACCCGTTCTCAAGTTGGAAAATCCGGACCTCGTGCTGGTACAGGGCGACACCACATCTACATTGTGCGGCGCCTTGGCGGCTTTCTACCGGCGGATCGCGGTTGGCCACGTGGAAGCGGGCCTGCGCACGGGCGACATGTCGCAACCTTTCCCCGAGGAGATGAATCGGGTTGTTGCGGGAAAACTTTCGACTCTGCACTTCGCCGCCACCGAAGGCGCGGCCCGAAATCTTACCAGCGAAGGCGTGGATCGAAATCGCATCTGGGTGACCGGCAATTCGGGCATCGACGCCGTTCTGTACGTTCGCGATCGACTGGCGGCGGGCCGTCTGCCTCATCAAGACTGGACCGGCCGTGACTCCTCGCGAAAGCTGATCGTCGTCACGGCGCACCGCCGCGAGAGTTTTGGTCCCGGTCTCGAAAGCATCTGCCGTGCTCTCAAGCGTCTATCGGAGCGCGGCGACGTCGATATCGTGTATCCGGTACATCGCAATCCAAATGTGCTCGATCCGGTTCATCGAATGCTAGGGGGCTGCGCGAACGTCTCCTTGATTGAGCCGCTCGATTACGTACCGTTCGTCGATCTGATGCAGCAGGCCTATCTATTGATTACCGATTCGGGCGGAGTGCAGGAGGAAGGCCCATCGTTAGGAAAGCCGATCCTCGTAATGCGCGATAAAACCGAGCGTCCGGAGGCGGTCGAAGCAGGCACGGTGAAGCTGGTTGGTACTAGCGAAGATCGCATTGTGGCGGAAGCTTGCGCGCTCTTGGACGACACGTCGATTCACGCGCGTATGTCGCGCGTTCACAATCCGTATGGAGATGGCCGCGCGAGCAGCCGGATTGCCGATGCAATCCATTCATTCTTCGAACTTAATCGTGCGCCGGCAAGGATCGGCGCATCTGTCTGAAGGGGCGCGGAATGGCCGGAAAACCACGAGACGCTGCTTATAATGGGCAACGTATGGTAGAACGCAACAAGAGCACGGCGTCCGCGAGTCGATCCAAGAAGCCGGCTGTTGAACCGGGCGAAAATCTCACGGCGATCCTGTCACAGAAAGTTGTCGGCCAACCGGCCGCGACCAAAGTCATTGTTCCGTACATTCAGATGTTTCAAGCGGGCCTCGCTCCAGAAGGGCGTCCCGTGGGTGTTTTCCTATTGCTCGGCCCCACCGGAACGGGTAAAACCAAGACGGTGGAAGCTCTCGCGGACATTCTGCACGGCAGCCCCAAGAACCTCCTCAAGATCGATTGCGGCGAGTTTCAAATGGAACACGAAGTGGCGAAATTGATCGGGGCTCCTCCCGGTTATCTCGGCCACCGCGAGACGCAACCGATGCTCTCGCAGCAGAAATTAAGTGCCGTGACCAGCGACAAGAGCGCGCTTTCGCTGGTGTTGTTCGATGAGATTGAAAAGGCTGCCCCATCGCTCACCCGGCTGCTGCTGGGCGTGCTCGACAAGGGCGTCTTGCGCCTTGGCGATAATACGCAGGTCAACTTCGAGAAGAGTCTGGTGTTCCTGACGAGCAATCTGGGCGCGCGGGAAATGATGAAGGAGATCAACCCGGATTTCGGTTTTGGCGCGGGCGTAGTCTCGGTGGAACGCGCCGAGCTCTCGAACAAGCTGAAGAATATCGCGCTGATCGCCGTTCGGAAGAAATTTTCGCCGGAATTCGTCAACCGGATCGATTGCGTGATTACCTATCAGCCGCTGAATGCGGAATCGCTTGCGGCGATTGTGGATCATCAGATTGCCGATCTCCAAAACCATGTGGTTTCACGCCTGGGCAGCCGTTGCTTTGCCATCGAAGTGCCTTTTGAGACCCGGCAATGGCTAATCGAAAAGGGTACCAGCGCCGAATATGGCGCTCGCGAACTCAATCGAACGATCCACAAGAACCTGACTCAGCCCCTCGCAACGATGGTGGCCATGGGCGAAGTGGATCCGGGAACGCGGGTACGCGTGGAAGTGACGGAAGACCGCGGCGGGCTGGCTCTGCGGACGACGCATATTGGCGAAGAGGAAG